>JANQLQ010000168.1 GCA_028280565.1 Fulvivirga sp. | reverse complement strand
GTTTTCATTTTCTTTTGCGCGCCAAAAGAAAACGAAACAAAAGAAAAGGGCGCCAGCAACCAAGCTCATTTTCCCCGCTAAACGCACAACCCAGCCCCTATAGGCTGCCTACCCACAGGCCTCAAATGGGCCACGCTGTTCCTGGATGTCTCCCCTCCATACGCCACTTGGATTTTCGATGATACCTTGGATATAACTTGATTGCCTTACTTGAAAAAGGCCTTGTTCAAAAATGGGTTGCTTGTAGAGTTTAAATTAGGAGTTTAGTACCTTGTATACTTTTACGGCCTCGCTATGTATAAAACTGAGGCGCCTATTTTTACGGTAGACAATAATGATGAGGGTAATTAAAAGGAGAAGAAAGACAGCCAGTACACATTTAATGATAAAATCTTGTTTGAGCTGGGCCTCCAGCCGGCTGGTTTTGAGTTCTCTTTCCATTTTGTAGGTAGCCGCCTCTACTTGGTACCTTACATATAATTGGTTCAAATTCTGCTTCAAAGAGTAAACATTTGACGCTATGTTATCTACTTGATCGCTGAAATACTGGGCTTTTTCCATATCCTCTTTTTTCCAGTAGGCATTTTTGATCTGGATGCACAAGTCCAAGTACTCTTCTTTAGTTTCGTCGAATGCGTTCAGATCATAGCTCTTCTCATAGAAATAAACAGCAGAATCAGATCCCAACGAATCATAAACTTTACCTAGATTTTTGAACAGGAGTGCATTGTCTACCTTGTTGAGCTCATTATTTTTGTTGTAATACTCTAAGGCCTGGTTGAAATAGTCCAGTGCGTTCCTGTAATCACTTTCTTGCAAATAAGCATGGCCGATATTATTGTAGGATTTTACCAGTCTGCCGGCGTTCTTGCCAGGTACGTCGATGTCCAGTGCTAAATTATAGTACTTGCGAGCGGTAGAATATTCCTCTTTAGCAAGGTGTACTAAACCCATTTCATTATAGACCCTAGCCATGCCTGGCGAACTCTCAAGGTTTTTGTATTGTTTGAGTAACGCTCCTAAGATATGTATGGCATTTTCATAATTTGAACTTTTACGATAGACTTTTGCTAAATAAAACTGGGTTTCCAACGTCCCCTCGGAATCACTTAGTGACATTTTAAGTAACTTACTCTCCGTGTAAAAATCTACTGCCTGGTCATAGAAGTTAGCTCTTTCGTAGATCATGCCGATATTCTTGAGTGCGCTCGCCTGCATTTCGTAGTTCCCTGTAGACCTGTAATTGGCCAGTGCTGTAAAATAATGATCAAGGGATTTGAAGTACTTTCCTTCTTTGTATTGCAGGTATCCTATAAGGAAATGACCTTTTGCTAATTCGCTAGAGGCGGTTGCCTGTTCGAGCGCTTTTTCAGCTAAAAGTATATCTAGTGATTCAACCGCATCATTGTAAACATTCTCAAAGTCCTGGCCTAGTACATTTACATGTGAAGCAATGAATACACCTAAGAATAATATAAAAAGATGTGGAGATTTTTTCATTACTCCAAAACTAGAAAAAAAGGCAGCTCAAAAGCCTGCCTTTTCTTCGAATACCTTACGTGTATAATGTTTTATTTGACTTTTTTCATGCCTTCAGGTGGATCGGGTACGTTCTCATCTTCGGAAGTGCCATCTCCTGTTTCCAGGATTATATCTTCGGGGGTAAATAACTCGTCCTCCATAGCATCTGAACATGATGAGAATACCGTCAAAATACCGAATAAAACCATTAGATAGATCAACTTTCTCATTGCATAGAAGTTTAAGTGAATAAATAAGAATGTTCTATAATCCCTTGTTCACAAGAGAATTAAGAGCAAGTTATGGAGATCCCTGCAATTAAAAAGTGCAATATATGCCTGTTCGTCACAGTGGTCAGATAAATTATATTTTCGTATGTTTTTATTAGGCTATTCTTGGGATAAAAATACGTTGGATGTATTAAATATAATTTTTAAGATATTGAAGGTATGTTTTTTAAGTGGATAGGTAGTAAAGAGGTTTAATACTTGTCAACTTACATGCGTAATTATTCACATTTCGGCGATAAGTTACGTTCACCGTTTTGGCTTAAATAAAAAATGGCACCAAGGAGTGATCCACTGGTGCCATTTTTCCATATTGACGTTACCCAGGATATTTATTTTTTCAATAGTTTGTTTAAGATATCCTTGGCGGCATCTGCTATCACTGTTCCGGGGCCGAATACTCCTGCTACACCGGCTTCGTACAAGAAATCATAGTCTTGCTGCGGGATCACCCCTCCTGCAATGACCATGATGTCCCCCCTGCCCAGCTGGTTAAGTGCCCCAATGAGCTCCGGAACTAATGTTTTATGCCCAGCGGCTAGGCTCGATGCACCTATAATATGTACATCGTTTTCAGCGGCTTGCCGTGCTACTTCGTCTGGTGTTTGGAAAAGCGGCCCTACGTCCACATCGAAACCCAGGTCAGCAAAACTGGTGGCAATTACTTTTGCCCCGCGGTCGTGACCGTCTTGGCCCATTTTTGCGATCATGATCCTAGGCCTGCGACCTTCCAGCCGGGCGAACTCATCCGAGAGTTCCTTAGTTTCTTTAAAGCTATCGTTCATTTTTAATTCACTGGCGTAAACACCTGATATGGATCGTATGGTAGCTTTATACCTACCAAAAACTTTCTCCATGGCCATAGAGATCTCTCCTAAAGTAGCTCTTTTCCTGGCGGCATCCACGGCTACTTCCAGTAAGTTCCCTTCGCCGGTTTCCGATACCTGTGAGATCTTTTGAAGAGCAAGTTCAACTTCTTCGTTGTTTCTACTCTCTTTAAGCTTATTGAGTCTTTCGATCTGCCCATTTCTCACTTTAGCATTGTCTACTTCTAAGATATCGAAATCAGGCTGTTCATCGGCCAAATATTTATTCACACCTACAATTACATCTTTGCCGGAATCGATCCGTGCTTGCTTCCTTGCAGCAGCCTCTTCTATCTTCATTTTAGGCAGCCCGCTTTCTATGGCTTTTGCCATACCCCCGAGTTCTTCAACTTCCTCTATCAGCTTCCAGGCCTTTTTCACGAGCTGATCGGTAAGGTATTCTACATAGTACGAACCGGCCCAAGGGTCCACCACTTTCGTAATGTTGGTTTCTTTTTGAAGATACAACTGGGTATTTCGCGCGATACGAGCAGAAAAATCTGTGGGGAGGGCTATGGCCTCATCTAAGGCATTGGTATGTAGAGATTGTGTATGCCCTAATGCAGCCGCTAATGCTTCCACGCAAGTGCGGGTTACATTATTGAAAGGATCCTGTTCTGTCAAGCTCCACCCGGAAGTTTGGCTATGCGTGCGCAGGGCCAGTGATTTTGGATTCTCGGGGTTAAACTGTTTTACAATTTTTGCCCAGAGCAATCGACCCGCCCGCATTTTGGCGATTTCCATAAAATGGTTCATACCAATGGCCCAGAAAAAGGACAATCTTGGCGCAAAATCATCGACACTCAACCCGGCTTTTATACCTGTTCGTAAGTATTCAAGGCCGTCAGACAAGGTGTAGGCCAATTCGATATCCGCGGTTGCCCCTGCTTCCTGCATATGATATCCGCTGATACTGATGGAATTGAACCTTGGCATATGCTGGGCGGTGTACTCAAAAATATCGGCTATGATCTTCATGGAAGGGGCCGGGGGGTAGATGTAGGTATTCCTTACCATGAATTCCTTTAAGATATCATTCTGGATGGTACCGCTGAGTAACCCGGGGTTTACACCTTGTTCTTCTGCCGCAATGATGTAAAATGCCATCACCGGGATAACAGCCCCGTTCATGGTCATCGAAACCGACATTTTATCCAGCGGGATCTGGTCAAAGAGCACTTTCATGTCTTCTACGGAATCGATAGCCACGCCCGCTTTGCCCACATCACCGGCTACCCTGGGGTGGTCGGAGTCATAGCCACGGTGTGTGGCCAGGTCAAAAGCAACGGATAGTCCTTTTTGCCCGGCGGCGAGGTTTCTCCTGTAAAAAGCGTTTGACTCTTCAGCGGTAGAAAAACCGGCATACTGGCGGATGGTCCAAGGACGACCGGCGTACATCGTAGAGTAGGGGCCGCGTAAAAACGGGGGAATTCCAGCCGAAAACCCGAGTTGTTCTAAATCCTTGACCTGGTCTTTACCGATGATCGTGGGTACGTCAATACCTTCGGCAGAGCTCCAAGTGCTGGCTTGATTTTTCTTTTCTTTGGGGTGGAATTGGTTATAGGATATAGTTTCGAAATCTGGTCTCATAATGTCATTTCCTTTTTAAGCAGTGTTTTGAATTTGTCCCATGACTGTTGTGCAATGCTATCTGCCAGGCTTTCAAGGTAGTAAGAGCCCGCCACCGGGTCTACTGACCCATTGAGGAACGATTCTTTATTTAGGATAGAAGAAATATTTTGTGCAATACGGATTGAGAACGCATCATGAAGTTCTGGTTCTATTACCAGCTCGTTACATCCTCCTAAAATAGCAGCCATACTGGCCGTGGTGCCTTTTAGCAAGTTGCCGTGTGGCTCGTAGGCCTCGCTTACCCATTTATCTGACACAGCCCTGATGTGCCAGTGTTCTGGCTCAAAGTGGGTGGCGCCATACGCCTGCCCTACCTGGAAGGCCAGCCTTCGCAGTGCGCGGACTTTAGCGATCTCGCCAAAGTAATCTGTACCGATATGTGTGACGATCGTAGTCCTTTTCAATGCTTCTTCAAGTTCGATACCATGGTCTAAAGCACTGTCTATAAGCGTTACCAACTGCTGTAAGGTCTCGGCTACAGACTCGGTAAGAGAAGTGGCCCGGGAGCGGATTAAGAATGTCCTAAGGCCGGTCCAAGCTTTGAACTCATCATACAATTTTAAAGAGTCTCCACCTTCCTGGTCATACTCAACGGAGCCCTTTATACCTTCTACGTTGGCCTTTTGCAAGAAAGAAGACAATCCATTTGACGAAGAAAGCAATTTGAAGGATACGTGTACCTTTTCCAACGGTATACCGCTCATGAGCTTTTCGAGATCCGTGGTGTCACTGATTTCGAAAATAACGCCATCTGCACCGTTATTGAGTGACTTCAGGGCTTGCTCATTCGCCGCGGCAACATCTTGTGTTGGTAACTCCAACATGTTTTTCCACATGCGTATTCCTTCGCTACTACCGACTTCTGATAGTCTATTTTGGTATTGTTCGTAGTTTTCAAGTTTTTCTAGATCAGACTGGTCATAATATGGTGTCGCCGTTATTCCCGGTTCCAGTTCCCAGTTGTAGAGTTCTAAGACATCCTTTCCTTTCAGATCTTTGGTAGCTTTTTGTATCCACTCTTCCCTACTCACTTTAGGGAAATCGGAAAATAATGGGTTATGATTTTTGCTCATAGATTAGGAATTGAATTGGCCGCAAAATTACATTATAAAGCAGATTTTTTCATTTGGTTCGCCAGTTTAAATGCCTGGCATTTCAATTTTTAAAGAATTCATAGTCATATATCTTACGCTGGAAAATTATTCTGAATTCAGACTAGGTCTTGCTTTTAAGTTCGTGTTTTTTTTATGAAATTTGTTACCCTTTTTTCGCCGGACAGGTTTGGCGAGGTATATTTTTACTGTATTATTTTAGGTTAATGCGCGAAGATTGCGATTCTATTTGGAACGATTGTCTAAGAGTAATCAGAGATAATGTGGCTGAACAAAGCTTTAATACTTGGTTTAAGCCCATCGTTCCACTAAAGTGTAGCGATGAGGTATTGACCATCCAAGTACCGAGCCAGTTCTTTTACGAATGGTTGGAAGAGCATTACATCCATATTCTTAAAAAGGCCATTACATCTGTAGTGGGTAAGCAGGCCCGGCTGGAGTATTCCGTGATCGTAGACCGGGGAAATCACCAGGCCAAGCCGCTGGCGGTAAACCTGCCCAATAAGAATATGAAGAGCAATGGGTTCGGGAATATCACGAACGACGAATACACTTCGCCGTTCCACCTGAAGTCAGTGGACACCCTCTACCAAGAATCCCAGTTGAATCCCAATTATTCATTTGATACCTATATAGAAGGCGACTGCAACCGGCTGGCGCGTTCGGCAGGATACGCTGTGGCGCAAAAGCCCGGGGTTACTTCTTTTAATCCCCTGATGCTTTATGGGGGTGTGGGGCTTGGTAAAACCCATCTGGTACAGGCTATTGGCAACGAGATCAAGCATAAGTTGGACAATAGTTTTGTGCTCTATGTCTCTTCGGAGAAGTTTACCAACCAGTTCATTGACGCGCTAAAAAACAATAAGATCCAGGAGTTCCAGAATTTCTACATGCAAGTGGATATCCTGATCATTGACGATGTTCAATTCCTGGCCGGGAAAGAAAGGACGCAGGAGATCTTTTTCCACATTTTTAACCACCTGCACCAGGCCGGTAAGCAGATCGTGATGACCAGCGACTGCCCTCCCAGGGATCTGAAAGGCCTCCAGGAGCGCCTGCTTTCTCGCTTTAAATGGGGCCTGACCGCCGATTTACAACAGCCTGACTATGAAACGCGCGTGGCGATCATACAACGTAAGATGCAAGCTGATGGGATCTCTATCCCGGACAATGTGATCGAGTACCTGGCGTATAGTGTGGACACGAACATCCGTGAACTGGAAGGAGTATTGATCTCTTTAATTGCCCATGCTTCGCTCAACAAAGTAGAAATAGACCTGGAACTTGCCAAGCAGACTTTGAAAAACATCGTACAGGACATAGAGACCGAGGTAGGTATAGATTACATCCAGAAAACCGTAGCGGAGTATTTCAAAGTAGAGGTAGGAGCACTCAAAGACAAGATAAGGAAAAAGGAGATCGTGATCGCTCGGCAGGTGGCTATGTATTTCTCAAAAGAGTATACAAACCACTCTTTGAAAAGTATCGGTTATCATTTTGGTGGGCGCGATCATAGCACGGTCATACATGCCGTACAATCTGTGAATGATATGATCGATACGAATGCTGGGTTTAAAACGTCTGTGGAGGAACTGAAGAAGAAGTTGAAGATGCGGGCGGTTTGATCAACTTAGCGAATCCTTGAAAATTTGATTCGATAGAAAGGCGTTTAATTTTGGCAGGTCACACCAAATTTTTGACATGTTTCGTATAATGCTAACCTTGCAATGAGCAGTTTACGCGGGATTTTGTGGTTCTAAGCCCGTTTTTAATTTTCTTTTGCGCGCCCATGCTATAGGCATCCCTTCGGGGAAAGAAAACGAAACAAAAGAAAAGGACGCCAGCAACCAAGCCCATTTTCCCCTCGAAACGCGTTATCCAGTCGTTATAGGCCGCTTACCCGCAGGCCTCAAATGGCCCCGCTGTTCCTGGATGCATCCTCGCAATACGCCATCTGAATTTTCACCAATGCCCTAAATTATTCAATTGATCAAATTCACTCCTTGGCTAAGTTCCATTCCCCACTATTTTCCTGGTTTCATATTCCAGGTTCCTGGTTTTCCCACAACCCTGGACTCGATTAAAAATGACCGTTATTCCGCGCTGGTGGTTGTGAGAGGGCTCATGGTGAGCCGGGATCTGCTTTGTTTAGAACGGAAACTGTTGCCCAGTTTAAAGACTGTGGAATCATTCAAAACCTCATTTTAAGCCGAGGCTACAATGATTTTGAATCAAACCCAGGCCCTAAGAATAATTCGTGGCTATAAACTCTTCCACTACCTCTTTAAGTTTCCCTACTACTTCTTGCTGTTCCGTGTCATTAAGGGAAGCAAAACCTAACCTTACGGCGTTGAACTTTCTTGCCAGGTCACGGTCGATGTCCAGGTACAGGTTTTTTTCGTGGATGACAGGCTTTAAGGCTAGCAGTGGGATACGGTTGAAACGTGTCCAGATGGCCATGCCTCCCTCGGGTACTTTAAAGGATAGATGGTTGCCGAGGTGATGGGTCAGCAGTCCAGCGAGATGGTCGCGTCGATGGTGGTAGCAGGTAACGCTTTTTTTCAAGTGCCGGCCCAGTTCCCCGGATACGATAGCTTCAGCAATGACGCGTTCCACCAGGTGGTCACCCTGCCGGTCGATGATCCGTCGTACCTTGCTTAATTCTTCTACCATCTCTGGCGACCCCACTAAGTAGCCTACACGAATGTTAGGAGCAAAAATTTTTGAAAATGACCCTATGTAGACCACGTGGCCCCTGTGATCGAGACTGGCTAGGGGGAGTAACGGGCTGCTACTGTAGTGGAAGTCATAATCATAGTCGTCTTCTAAAATGGTGAAATTATGGCGAAAAGCGAGCTCTAGCAGGTGGATGCGCCGGTCGTTGGATAAGGTCACCGTAGTGGGGAAATGATGATGTGGAGTAATGTAAACGAGTTTTACCGGCACATTTTGACAAAGCTTTTCTAATTCTCCCGTGTCCAGACCCATATCATCCACCGTCACACGGTGCAATTGCCCTTCGTGATACTGTACTGCCCAGTCGGCAGCATCGTAACTGGAATCCCCTACGACCACCGCGTCGCCTGTACGGATGAGTCCTTTGAGTGCAAGAAAGATCCCCATTTGGCTGCCTCGTGTGATCAAGATGTGGCTTTTCGTAACATGCATCCCCCGCGATTCCGAAAGGTAACGGGCCAAGGTAGCCCTTAACACAGGTTCCCCTCGAACGTCTGAATAAGTCAGCAACCTGTGATGATACCGGCTTTTGGCCAATGCCCTGCATTCTTTAAATATCCAGTCAAGAGGTGCTAAGCGATGATCTGGCGAACCTCCATCTACCACCAACCCGTTCTTGGGGGCGGCACTATAGTCATCTATGTGGCTGAACGTGTTTAAGAATATCTTGTGCTTTGCCTCTTCGTGGGTGGGCTGACCTTTTAATCGAATATAGCTGGGTAAAGGCAGCTTCTCAGAAATATAAGTGCCGGAAGACGACCGTATTTCCAACCACCCTTGGGCCATCAACTCCTCGTAGGCCTGGATCACCGTTTTACGGTTGAGGCCCAACAACTCCGCCATCTTCCGCGACCCGGGCACCTTCTGGGCCGGGTGTAAACGACCGGATGTGATCTCTTTGATCACCTGGTCAGCGATTTGCAGGTACTTTGGCCGCTTAGGGTTATTTTCTACAGACAATACCGATTTCCATGGGTACATAACCGGGTTTTTCGGATATGGCTATTAAGGTAGGAAGATAAGCTGGTAGTGGCAACTGGGAGGGTAGATGTCGTTGGCGCAGTCTTGCTTTTTCGATCAAGGTGGACTTTTTGTCAAAGGATCTTGGCCCCATCTTTATAAAAGTAGGCAAGCGCTTGACCACACTTAAGTATATAACTATTGATCCTAGTCAACGTCCCAGGCAGCCCTGGATTAAAGGAATGCGAATAAGGGTTTACGATGTCTTAGGCTATCTTGCGGCAGGAGATAGTGTGGATGATATTTTGAAATGTTTTTCAATGTTAATCAATGAAGGCGTTTTCACCGGTACCCGGTACAGACCAGGCCTCCCGTCTTTCACAAAACTGGGAGGCCTTCGGAAAAGAAATGGCTACATTCGGAAAATAAAACTCCCAGAATGGTTGAAAGATTAATATATTCGGTTATGCGAATAGAATCAACAAAATCCTAAATATGAGATTCAAAATTACAATGTCGGTCACAGGCAGGAGCCGTTATTTCCCTGTCGACTACCAGTATTACCTTAGCAGTTGGATCTACAAGTGCATAGCGGGTGGAGACCGTGAGTTTGCCAACTTCCTGCACGAGCAGGGGTATCGTATGGGGCACCGTAAATTCAAGCTGTTCAACTTCAGCCTCATCGATCTTAGGCCTTACCTGCTTCATAAGTACAGGGGTGTCTTCGAGTTGCAAGGGAGTTTTGTTTCTTTCGAATTTGGTTGTGCCCTGCCGGATATTGCAGCCCCGTTGATCAAAGGCATTTTCCGTGACGCCACGGCAGGATTAGGTGATAAGATCAACCGGGTGGATTTCGTGGTTTCTCATATCGAGTTGCTGCCCGAGCCGGGTTTTTGCGAGGTGATGGATTATCGCGTGCAGTCCTTATGCCTAGTGACACGTGCGCCGCAAGGCGATGAGAGGCATGGCCAATACTTATTCCCTGGGGACGAAACCTATACGCACCGTTTGGAGGAGAATCTTATGAATAAATATCAAACTGTTGGGCGGGCACTGGCGGTAGCCGGGGCTAATGAATATTTGCCAAGTATCACTGCAGAGGTCGGGCAGGATTATAGAGAAAAGAAGATCCGTTTGAAGCCGTTTACTCCGCAGCAGACGGATATTAAAGGAGGCAGTGAATTTGAGTGTAGGATAAATGCGCCGGTGGAGGTTCAGAAGGTGGTTTGGGGAGTTGGATTAGGAGAGAAAGGGAGTATGGGGTGTGGATGGGTGGAGATGAGATAATGAATAAGAGCCTAACGGCCTGACCTATGCACCGGCATTTCTTTAAATCAATTATTTTTTAGTTGAGTATTTTATTCTTAAAGCGGTTAGCTGGTATATCCTTGGGTTTTTTCGCAAGACGAGGAAGAAATTTATAAAGGTTTTTTTCGAATCTGCTAAGTAATATGTCAACAAAAAGAATCTATTAAATTGAAAGACAAGGGATACTCCTTTTATGTCAAAAAATGATAACGTATGAACTACCTATGGTTTTACTCAAACGCGTCAGGATTTTCCTTTTTTAACTTTTCTAATGCTTCCATCATGCGAGGCACAGCTTTTTTTTCTATTTCTTCTATTCTATCTGGGGAGAGATTGTTCACTGGTAGATCAGTGTCTTTTAATGGGACCTTTGAAAGCGTTGACTTTTTTCCTGCCATATTCAATACTGTTGATTTTAAAGAACAACATCCAAATATAGTGAATAATTTCAGCCTCTCTTTCATATTCCGAGATTTCGTTGAGAGCTATCATTTTATTCAGACTGTCTTCTGCAATAGAGTGACAAGAATTATACGCCTTTTCGAATCTTTTAGATTCAACATCAATCTCCCACCCTTTTTGAGGCCTTACCAGGTAGTAAACGAACGTGTTAGTGACGAGATAACAAGCAAATGCATCGTAATAAATGATATTTCGAACATCCTCCCACGAGAAAGACGAGCCGCTTGGATGATTATGAACAATTACAGCATCTTTCAATTCGAAAAGGTATTGTGGCGGGGGGTTGACTTGGTTGGTCTCACCCATAAATCTCCTTATTTGCTGATCCTTTTTAAAGATGTAAAGATGTTCGAGGCTGCTGTCCTGAACCTTTTTGATAGCCTGAATAGGATTTTTTGCGTCATCACGTGGGAGAGGGTAATGGTAATTTTGACTCATGTATTTCAGGGTTTTGACTATAAAAACCCAGGGACAATGGTCCCTGGGTCTCATTTTGGTGCAATTAGTGAAGTCATTAGACGCTCACATTATATTTTCAATCTCAATGTTTTTGAAGGATTAAAGTTAACCGAAAGATGAGAATTAATTTTTAAATCGTCAAAATTTTTTAAAATTTTCAGTAATTATACTCTTACTTTATATGGCATGGATTTTTTTACTATAAAATATTCCGGTCCCTTTGGTTTCATAAAACCATGGACCGCCGTTCGTGATAGCGAAACCTTTAGCCAGCAGTTTTTGACTCCTTCGATTGTAGAAGGGATGGAGAAAAAGCTATTTCCAGAATTACTGTCTGTGAACGGGATTCATAAGATTTTGAGACATCGTATTAATTATTGTGGCATAAGTTCTCAACAGGAACGAACATGGTCGAAAGGCGGTATCAAAGTCTACAAGGATAAACATCAATATAAAACTAATATGGGTATTCTTAACAGGGGTGTCATGCTCTGTCCTAACCTGTATTTGGCTTTTAAAGAGTTTAATGATGCCGAACGCGCTTACTCACAAACCATCTGCCTCTGTCGGAATGAAGATCTACTTTATCCTGAACAGGTAGAAGAAATGACACCAAAACAATTTAATGATATACCTGGTTTCGAGCTTCTTTTTTCTGATGCAGGTAAGGGTTTTAAGGTTGGGTATAATCGTTTTGACAACGGTGAACCCATGTTTGGGGAATTAAAAGTATATGGAAACCCAATAAGAAACGATCAATTTTGAAATCATTACATGAGATATGGGCTAAAGGTGAAAATGAGGGGCACCTGACACTGCTGGAGCATACGCGACAGGTAGTGGAAGCTATTGAACAACTTGCATCCGATTATTCTTGGAATTTTGACATAAAGTTGGCTAGGAAAGGGGCGATACTCCACGATTTGGGGAAGGCTCATCCTCATTTTCAGCGGAAAGTAAATAAAATAAAGGGCGCGTCTTTAGCAGAAAATCGAAAATATGATTACATCCATCGTCACGAAATTTCATCCATGGCCTTTTTACCCTGTTTTGCGAGGGAGGACTGGGCGGCTTTAGTTGAAATGGTAATAGCTCATCATAAATCTATTAAAAATGATCCACGCAATCGGGGCATTCTTGATTTAAACGATAACGATCCCACCTGGCTTGAAAATCATTTAATAGGATTTGATGAGTGGGTCCATTACGGCCTTCAAATTTTAAAGATTTTTAAAATTAGTTCTGAACCCTTTGGAGTTGAAAATGCTCAAGAAGCTCTTAATTATGCCATGGAATATTGTCTACATTGTAAACGTGGGTGGTCCACTTGGCGGGGTTTACTAAAATCAGCAGATCACTTTGCTTCGGCTTTTATGTTTCAAACTTCAAAAGAACTGGAACACCTGTTTAAAACTCCGGAACTTGATTTTTATAAAAATCCGCAAAGAGAAAGTGATTTGTTCCCATTATCGATCGTAAAAACTAATGATACAAGGAGACATACTTTGGTAGTCGCTCCAACAGGGGCTGGAAAGACGGATTTTCTATTGAAAAGGTGCAAGGGTAGAATTTTTTACACGCTTCCTTTCCAGGCCTCGATCAATGCTATGTACCATCGGATAAAAGACGATACCAAAATGAAAAAAGGAATACGTTTGCTCCATGCTACATCTAAAATTGTCGAAGGCGATAACCTAGATGAGCAGGTATTGCAAACTATGCCTGGATCTGCGATAAAGATACTTACTCCTCATCAGTTAGCGGCCATAATTTTTGGTACTCCTGGTTTTGAAACCATCATGTTGGACTTGAAGGGGTGTGATATAGTTCTTGATGAAATTCATACATACTCCGATGAAGCTAGGGCAATGGTACTTGAAATAGTAAATGTTTTATTGACTCTTGACTGTCGCATACATATTGGAACCGCTACCATGCCCTCGGTTCTTTATCGTGAATTGTTAAAAAAACTGGGAGGAACAAGTGAGGTTTATGAAGTGAAACTTCCCGGTGAGGAATTAGATAAATTTGATCGTCACGCGGTATTTAAAATTGAAAGTGAGCAGGAAATCAATAGTATTTTGAGTGAAGCTTTTAAAAAACACGAGCAAGTTTTAGTGATCTGCAACACGGTAAGGGAAGCCCAAGAGACTTTTGAACGATTTGACAAAGAAGAAAACTTCGAAAGCATTCCAAAAATGTTAATTCATAGCAGGTTTAAAAGAGGAAGACGGGTAGAACTTGAACGTGATCTCAAAGATATTTTCAATGGAAATGGTAAAACCAAAAAAGGTTTGAGACCTTGCTTGGTTGTTTCGACCCAGGTGGTTGAAGTAAGTCTCGATATCAGCTTCGACAGGATGATCACACAATGTGCTCCTTTGGATAGTTTAATCCAAAGATTCGGCAGGGTCAATAGGAGGCGTTCAAGTGAAACTTTGAATAGGTACAAGCCTGTCCATGTTATTAAGCCTTCTAAAAACACTTTACCTTACAAAGCCGAAATAGTACAAGCCTCTTATGACCAGTTACCCGGTCATGGAGAAGTGCTCAAGGAAAGGGCCCTCCAGGATAAAATTGATTCAGTGTTTTCAACACTGGATATAAAGCAAATAGATATTCATTTAAAATTCAGAAATGGGGAAATACAAATGAAAAAGCTAACCAATAATAAAAAAGCTGTATTGATAGAAGCCCTAGAGATAGAGAGTGCCACATGTATCTTGGAAGAAGACCGTGAAAACTATTTACATGCCAATTGGAGTGAGAGACTCGATATGGAGATCCCGGTGAATTACAAAACGATGAGCAGGCATAGAGAGAAATATGAGCAGTTGCTTGTGGGGGCTTATCCCTTTGTTGTACCGCAAAAAAATGAAGATCATCGAAAAATAGGATTGCAATTGCTAGATCACGAAACCTTTATTTAGGAATATGTATACAAGTTATATAGGTAAGAAGTTTTTAACACTGTACAATGAGCGTGAAAACAATGATCTTTCAGCAGAACAGTTTTTTGAAGAGGTATTTTTTGATATCATTTTTAATGATGAAAGCCATCTTTTGCATGTAGGGAACTCACCATTTTTTCAAAAGCCCAAAGCGGCTGATGTTGAAAAGTTTGGTAGTAAACCATCTGCTCAACTGTCTAATTTAAAAAAGGCTATTCGGGATGATCCTCCCAATATGTCCATTTTTGTTGGTTATGGCTCTAAAGACGTTGAAAGTACCACGTCAGGACAGGTCACTACCCTAGATGTGGATGTTGATACCGAAGAAATGTATGCCTCATGGATTGGACAGGCATTGGCCATTGGGTTAAGTGGTGGTTATGTTATACTTATTGACGAAAACGAAGTAATCTGGTCATTGTATAAAGGATGGAAGGTTTATCGAAAGTATCTTGCCCAGACACCAAACTTGAAAGATAAGCAAATTGAAACATGGAATGGACATTGGCTTAATCACACGACTGGTAACGATTTTGATCCTGATGATCCCACATATGAGTTTAATTTTGTCACCCAAAATATTTTAGGAAAACTTGCTATTCCGACAATAGAATGGACAAGAGTTATTTTTTCATTAGCGAGGAAATGCCCTAATGTAATTCTCACGGCCTATGCTTACAACTTGTCACAAACCAATACCACTTTAGGGTTTGTAAACCTTTTTCTGCCAGGAATAAAATCATTCACACAGATCAAGGATGTTTTAAAACACCCTACTGGTGAAATAAGCCTAACGGTAAATGAATTGGAACTCATGAAGCCATTCTTCAACTTCAAAAACGCCTGTTCGAATGGAACAATTGGATTGAAAGCCTTAGAGCCTGATAAACTCAGGGCTTATATGCCTAAAGGATCTGTGACGTTTGCGCAAGGTAGGGAATATAAGTTTTCTGATAAGCAATCATACTATGACTATCAAATTTTTAAAACCTGGATAATTGCCATGCTTAAAAAAACTGAATTATTAGAACTTGCGTCAAAATTAGCGCAAGTCTTACATGAAAAAGAGAGAATAAAGGATCACTTAAGTTCCCGTGGAAAGACAGGAGGCACAAATTTTTCTAAAAAGTTTTTAGAAATAAAAAGCTTACCAGATGCTGTCACCAAGCTTACTGCGTTGGTTGAAGATGTAACTCAAAGCAAAGATATCCTAAAAGAAACCCTAGTGGAATTGATTGAAATGCCTAGGGATCAATTTCCTCTTTTTATTGCCCTTGTCGGATTTGAATATTCTTATCAAAAAAAACATGAATAAATCTATGAACCCGTCACCTTATATTTATTTGAGAGGCCTGCGCCATGCGGAACATACCGTCTTTAGTGTTAATGAAGGCCAGAAATTTTACTATGACCCTCTCACAGGGAGGAAAATGGCATATTCCAGTGGGCAGCAAGTCAAAAGATCTATTATTGAAGCACTGAACTTACCATTTGCCGCAATTACATTTAATTGGGAAATCGATAAAAAAAAGAATGAAGCTCACCAAAAAGAACCACACTCGCCGTGTGATCCCTCATTTCCAGACCAACTTTTAGGCGGCTATATGAAGGCGGAAAGTGGTAACCTCACAGTGAAGCGGAGAAGCCCATTGTCAATTTCAGCCATGCGCCCGTTGCATCCGTTATTAGGAGGCATTGAAAACCCAACCGAAAATTTGTCCTTTGATAGAACATCACATCCAGAGCATCATAAGGTCAAAGTATATTGGTCGGATGGGAAAAAACGCGGTGCAGAAGTTAGTGAGGAGGAATTAAACGAATGGTTGACGAATAATAGAAGAAGCCTTCCAAACCGGGCATTTATACAAGATCAAACTAGGACATCAGGATTATTTGTTTACGATATCGCCATTGACCTGCGTACCTTGTTTTGTGTTTCAATTAATAAATTAGAACCTGAATTATTCCCGGAAACCGAAGCTAAACTAAGAGATGAAGGTTGGGTTGAAGGTGAAAATATCTTTGGAAAATGCTTGTTGCCATATGAAGATAAGCGTGAAAAGATTATAAAAGCATTGTCAAATGCACTTATTAATTGGCGTATAACTTCCAACCAGGCACGTACTTTTAGTTTGATGGAAACCGTGGCTGTAGCCATTAGCGACAATGCAAATCAGGTTGCCTATGCTATTCGCGGCGACTTACGCGAAGACACGGATCGACCCCAAGCCGTACCTAGGATCGATACTTCCGCCAAGGTTGATTTTTTTGTCACACCCAGTGCTAATAGTTATATACCTGGGGCTGTAGGCTATGCGGATGCCCTTGAAAAAGCAGAACAAAAACTAGTCGAATTAATGTCAACCTTCGATTATGAAAATCAGTTGGTTACAAAGTAGATTTTGTAGATACAATGAGGTTCCAAAAATTTCACCCTGAGGCGACGGACCCAGGCCTTCCAGGTTTCAAAAACCTGGAAGGTCTATAGGGAGGGCAAACGAGCCCCAACCCATGGATAAATTTATAAAACCGTTACCCAGCTTTTCCATCCCCTTACTTTCAAAACACCGGTCCCCTTCCTAAATTCACGTCCACCACAAACCCTTATAAACCCATGGCAAAGAAGATAACCATCAATAACACTAAGGCGGAGATGCTTGAGGCTTATAATAGCCTGCTGGCCGAAATCGAGCAGGCGGAAAAGGCTAACCTGGAAAAAGAAAAAGAGCGGCAAGAGAAGCACACAAAAATTGAGCAAGCTCAAAAACTTACCGATGAAGGGATCATCAAAAACATCGCTGGGCTGAAGGCCTCTGTACATGCCGAATTGGATAAGATAGCCGGGGACCTGTCCGGGGAATATAAAAAGCTTACGGATCTGCGCGAAGCCGTAGAGGTACAAGAAATGTACTTACAGGAAGTATACGAGATCAAAGCTTCCGCCCATTCGCTGGCAGCTCTGATGCAAGCGCAGCAGAAGAAAAAAGAAAGCTTTGAAACGGCGATGGAAGCTAGCCGGCAGGAATGGGAAAAACAGGAGGCTTTAAGGGCAGGACAGCAAAAGGAGGCCGAGGAACAGTGGAAAAAGGAAAGAAAAAGAGAAGAGGAAGAATACACGTATAAGATCAAAACGGAAAGACAGCGGGACGAAGACGCCTACAAGGCCAAAAAAGAGGCCCAGGAGCGTGAATTGGCCGAAAAGAAGGTCATGGTGGAGAAAGGGCTCAAAGAAAGAGAAGAAGTGGTAGCTGCTAGTGAGAAGGAGCTAGCTACACTTAGAAAACAAGTTGAAACTTTCGACGCCGAATTGGAAAAAGCCCTTGAAGCTGCCCGCAAAGCGGTGACAGAAGAGCTACAGCAAAAGCATAAATTTGAAATGGACCTTTTCAAGAAGGAGACCGATGGGCAGGTTAAGCTTTTGCAGCAGACTATCACCTCTTTGGAGAAAAAGATCGCAGAGCAAGAAAAACAAGTCGAATTCTTGGGCACCCGCGCTGAACATGCCGGGAAACAAGTGCAGGACATTGCCCTCAAGGCTATTGAAGGGGGGGCGGCTGCACAGAAGATCAGGGTGAGCCCGTACAGGCAGGATGTCGCTTCGAAGCAGACCTGAAAGGTTTTTAGTGGGGAACAAAGTATTGACCCTTAGGCCTTTAAAACTGGCATCTCATATTTAAATTCATCGCTGAAATCCATCGAAACTGTTGATACTAGGACCAATATTGGGTCTCATCCGAAGCAACGACTTATGGCAGAAACTATACCCCTTGTCCCCTCAAATGTATATCATCTTTATAACCATGCCAATGGAAGTGAAAATCTCTTTCGCGAGCATGAAAATTATCGCTATTTCCTAAAGAAGTATACAGAATACGTTTTTCCATTAGCAGAGACTTTTGCGTACTGTTTGCTCCCAAACCACGTTCATTTTATGATAAGGATGCGTGATGAAGGGTGTCTTACAAGGTATTTTTTAGAAAAACGAAAAGACCCGCCAGGTCTCGAAGACCTGGCGGGTCTGCTCTCTCGCGAATTTGGACACTTCTTCAATGCATATGCGAAGGCATACAACGAGCGATATGATCGGCGTGGATCACTTTTTGAAAAACCATTTAAGCGGAAACCGGTAGAAAATGAGGGGTATTTTACCTCTTTGATTGCTTACATTCATAATAACCCACTACATCATGGGTTCGTCAAGGGTATTGACCAATGGCCGCATAGTTCTTGGTTTAGTTACCTTTCGGACAAGCCTACGAAGATAGCGCGGGAGGAGGGGTTGGCTTGGTTCGGTGGAAGAGAGGAGTTTGTTAAATTTCATCATGAGGCGTCAAATTTAGACCCTCCAGGTTTTGGAAACCTGGAGGGTCTGGGTGCACTTTAAAGCAATCGCGGATGCCCATTACCCCAACTCATATCAACTACTACCACGTTTGCCATCGCAAGCTATGGCTATTTTCACACGGGATACAAATGGAGCATACTTCTGATGTAGTGGAGGAGGGTAACCTCATTCACCGGGATAGCTACCCCCAGCGTGCTGCCAAATTTACGGAACTAGACCTAGGGGTTGCGAAAATTGATTTCTACGATGCTAAAAATAAGGTAGTGCATGAGATAAAGAAGAGTAACAAGGTGGAAGAAGCGCACGAATGGCAGTTGAAATATTACCTGCTTTTACTGCATCGGGCAGGAGTAAAAGGGGTGACGGGACTGCTAGAATATCCTAAGCTGAAAAAGATTACACCGGTAACGCTTTTGCAAGAGGACATGGAGCGGCTGGAGCAAGACGAAAGTGAGATAGAACAGTTGATAAAACGGGAACAGGTACCCGGGAAGATCAAAAAGAGTTTTTGCCGTAGGTGTAGCTATTTTGACCTGTGTTGGGTGGAGTGATGTTTGTACCGGGATTTGTAAGCTTAGATGATTATCAAGATTACATAAGAACAAAGATGACAGGTAGGATAAATGATCCACTGAATCCCAAAGAGACAGGATGTGCGATGGACGTGCATAATCACCTGGCCCAAGCTAAAGATTACTTGGGTGGCTTGCGCTGCCTATTGGATTACTTGTCGATTTTGGGGGACGGGGCTTGCAATTCAAAGGGATATTCAATCGCCCTGTTCATCCAATAAATTTCCATACAGACCCATGAAAAAGACCTACTACCTCTTCAACCCCGGCCGGCTTAGCAGGAAAGATAATACACTCAAATTTACCCCTGTAGATGAAGAGGGTACCGAGTTGATGCCGAAATACATCCCAATAGAGTCGGTCTCTGACCTTTATGTGTTCGGGAGCCTCGACGCGAATTCGAGTATGTATAACTTCTTGGGCAAAAGGCAGGTGAATGTTCATTTTTTCGACTACTATGAGCATTATACAGGCAGCTTCTATGCCAAAGAATATCTACTTGCCGGGAAGTTACAGGTGAGTCAATCACAGCATTACCTCTCCGCTAAGAAACGGATGGTGTTAGCGAGGTCTTTTGTGGCGGGAGCTAGCTCTAATATGCTGCGGATCTTAAAATATTATCAAAACCGTGGCAAGG
>JANQLQ010000119.1 GCA_028280565.1 Fulvivirga sp. | reverse complement strand
CGTTTTCTTTTGGGCGTGCAAAAGAAAATGAAAACCGGGCTTAGAACCACAAAACCCCGCGTATACTGCTCATTGCGAAGATAGCATTACCCGAAACATCTTAAAAACATAGCTTAACTTGACAAAATTAAACCTTTACTATCAAAGCCAATTTTCAAGAACGCCCCATTTTTCCCGATCCCACCCTCAAAGTCAGCTATCAGCAATAAACAATCGGCAACCCTATATTTTTTTGCCTACTGCCTTTTGCCCATTGCCGACTGATCAATACCTCAAACCTAGCTTCTGAACACTAGGAGTCAACAAAATCAATTTTACAGGACCTTCCCTATAACCGTTCTGGGACTCCTTCTTTGATCACTTTGTAAAAAGGTATTTTTACCAGTAGCAAGAAGCCGAGTCCCACTACAAAAAACATGATCAGCGCTAACACACTATTCCGCATGTCATTGGTGATCTGCTCGATCAGGCCATAGGAGAAAGTGCCTACCACCACGGATAAGTGAAAGGCCACATCGAAAAAGCTAAAAAAGGAGGCATGATCCAATGTATCCTTGGGGATCAGCTTGGCAAAAGTAGCCCTCGATAGCGACTGGATCCCCCCCATGACCATGCCTACCACAAAGGCAAGGACAAAAAATTCATACCTCGTGGTAACGAAATACGCCCCCACACAAATGAATACCCAAATCAGTACCATGATCACCAATGAGTACTTATTGCCCCTAATTTTAGAGATATGGGCAAAAAGGTAAGCCCCGGCTATGGCCACGAGCTGGATGATAAGCACCGTCAAGATCAGTGAGGCGCTGTCCAGTTTGAGCTCCTTCGCACCAAATGTAGCTGCTAGGTACATCACGGTCTGAACCCCCATATTGTAAAAAAAGAAAGCCAGCAAAAACAGCTTCATGACCCGCATCCTTTTCACCACGTTCCAAACCTTGAGTAGCTCTTGGTATCCTTTTGTCAGCAGCTTCCCCGTCGGTTTCCTAGCATATACATTGCTCGGCAATATATAAAATGTGATCTGTGAAAAACCCATCCACCATAACCCGACCATTAGGAAGGAGAACCTGGTCAGGATAGTGGCGTAGTGCCCTTCGGCTTGTACCGTAGCTTCATTTATACCCACACCGGCAGATGCGAGCTCTTGTGCTTTGACCGTAACATTAAAAAACCAAGTGGGGTTCTCTATCATCACAATGTTCACGATCAGCAATATGACGCTCCCTATATAACCGAGCGAATACCCTTTGGCGCTCACACGATCAAACCGGTCTTCAGAGGCAATTTCGGGGAGGAATGCGTCGTAAAACACCAGCCCCCCAGAGTACCCGATACTGGCCAGTACGGAGCAGATGATCGCCCATTCTATGTTTTCTCCCGTAAAGAAATAAAGGCCAATGCACGATAAGGAGCCGGTATACATGAATATTTTCAAGAAGAATTTCTTCCTGCCGCTGTAGTCCGCCATCCCGGATAGTAACGGCAATATGGCTGCTACAAAAAGAAAGGAAAATGAAAGGGCATAAGAATACAGCACCGTATTCACTATTTCCAAGCCAAAAAAATCAACTTTATCACTCCCGTCCTCTCCTGTGGTAACTAAATTGTAATAGACCGGGAAAATGGCAGACGTGATCACCAAGGAATATACCGAGTTGGCCCAATCGTACATGCCCCAAGCATTGATGATCTTTTTATTGTTAAGTTCCATTTAGGTCTTGATCATTACCGGTGATGGTTTCATAACTAGCCTGGTATTTTTCAAAATAGATGGATAGAAGGAATTCGTAGGCTAATATCTTTTTCGCATTAAGGCAACTTGCTATCGCTCGGTGAGTAACACTAGGGTCGATAAATTGCAGGTTTTTGATTTCCAAGATATTATAAAAGTATGCCGCAGACAGGAGCCTGGTAAACTTTGGGTAAAAGGTGAGATGACATTATAATATTCTCCAAAACTGGTAGTAAGGTCTAGGCATAAAAAAAGGGACCCGCCTTGCAGGTTCCCTTTTTTTATTTACATTATTGGAATTTAAGATTGCTTATTCGTTCATTTCTTGAAGTGTAGTATAGAGCAGCTTACGGGCATTAGCCTTTCGTAGCTCTAATTCCACATCTGCAATCAGCCCTCGCTTAGCATCTTTATCCACTTTCATCGCTATCGTGATCTGGTCTCTTTCTACCTCGTTCAGCTTATCCTTTTCAGAGGTTACCCAGAGGATCACGTCTTTAGGCTCAATGAACACGTCATTCGCTTGTATACGTGGTTCACTACCCCATTGGTCAGTTTTTTTAGGCTCACCAATGTAAAGGTAGCTCACTAAGGATTTTCTTTGGAGCTTACGCAACTGGGTAGCATCAGGTATCCTTTGCTTCACATTGATCGTTACTTCCCTAAGCACGGTGGTCACCATGAAGAAAAATAACAGCATGAAAATGATATCAGGCAATGCCGACGTTGGGATATCCTGTTTTGTATTTGCCTTTTTCTTGAACTTAGACATAATTAACCTCCGATTTTAGTAGGTTCTGCAATGGAAAGGTTCATGGGGAATTCCAATTTCCCGTCTTTCAGACCCCTTCCTTCATCGTACAGCCTTTTGTTTTCAGGATCTGTCAAGTCAGAAGCGATCTCCCTCCATCGTTTATTGCTCACCCCGATCCTATCGCCATACATATCGTAGTAAGCGCCTTGGATCTGGTCCAATACCTCGATGAACTTTTCTTGTGTTGTACCACGGTCCGTTTTCAACGAAACGATAGCATCTTTCGGGGTATCCGAAGATTCCGGGTCTCGGCCATTGTTCAACACAAATTCTTTGATCATCCCCCGGATCTCGTTCACGTCTTCGAGGGGGTCTCCCTCTACCAACAACTTATCCGCCGAGTTGATCTGTATCTTAAAAAGATTCCGCTCCGGGATCTTGATATCGATATTCTCGATATCCTCCGGGTTAGGAGGCAGCTGCAAGCTCAACCCCCGGTCATTTGCGATCGTAGTCGTTACCAAGAAGAAAATCAAAAGCAAGAAGGCGATGTCTGCCATCGAGCTTGAATTTATCTCCGGGTTCGACCTTCCTTTGTTTCGTGCCATTACTTTAGCGCTTTGTTGATCTCACTGAATACGATTCCAACAATGGCCACTATGAATAATATATACATAGTGATCAATGCTCCTCCCACAGCTTTACTCACACCTGTGGACACGCCCAGTGCCACAGCCTTGGCGTTCAGCGCGTCCCCGGCAAGTGCCCAAGACACCAAGTAAAGAACCCCGATCACTGCGATGGCAATGAGTGGCTTAACCAATGATTTTGGATCGCCCAATGAGTTGATAATGGGTAAAACCACGGCAGATACAATGGCTACCAGGATCAATATATAAGCAACCCATAATCCGATATCTACAAAATTTTCCATTTTTCCGGGTTTATAGTGATTACTTAGATAGCTTGTGCTTTACCAAAAGGTCTACCAAAGTGATAGAGGCATCTTCCATTTGGTTTACCAAGGAGTCAATTTTGGATACTAAGTAATTGTAAAATACTTGAAGAATGATACCTACAATCAGACCAGCCACTGTTGTCAATAGGGCGATCTTAATACCATTTGCCACAATTTGAGGAGAAATATCACCTGCTGCCTCGATCGCATCGAAGGCGCCGATCATACCAATAACCGTACCCATGAAACCAAGCATCGGGGCTAAGGCGATGAAAAGTGATACCCAAACCAGGCCGCGTTCCAACCTGCCCATTTCTACGGAACCGTAGGCAATGATTGATTTTTCTACCATTTCGATCCCTTCTGACATCCTCATTAAGCCTTGGGTGAAAATAGAAGCTACAGGCCCTCGAGTGCCACGTGTTACTTCTTTTGCTGCTTCTACACCACCGTTCGCTAGTGCGTCTTCTACGGTAGCCAGGAGTTTATCAGTATTTGTGGTGGCAAGATTCAGTGTAATGATCCTTTCAATGGAAATAGCTAATCCAATGATAAGACAGATCAATACCGGGGTCATAAACTGCCAATCCCCTTCAATAAATTTATCTTTAATAATTTGGTGAAAAGACTCTGGAGCTGCTTCCTCTTCTACTATTGGTGCCTCCTCGGCCGGTGCTTCCTCTTCAACCGGCTGCATAGTAGTCTCTGCCGCTGCAGTATCAACTTCAGTAGTGGTCGTATCTACCGACTCATCTTGAGCCTGAGACTGATAACCTAGGGTTAAAAACCCCGCCAGCGCCAATAATGCAAATAGTTTTTTCATAATTCAAGTTTTAAGTATTTCTCTGTAAAAGAGACGGTTGTTAAACGATTAGTAATTATAGTTAAAGTTAATATAAAAGTTACAACTCACATACGCCGTACATTGCAAAACAAAAAGATTAAATATTTTCAGGAGGGTCCTCACTGCCCGGCTTTTCGCCAGGTTAACTCTCGCGGCGTTGTGCGGGGTGGTATCGCCCTGCACCTTATCTTCCTCCAATACCTGGTCGGGGATATTCATTTCATTTTGTTAAGGTTGCGGAGAGGAAGGGATTCGAACCCCCGGTACCCTTTTGGGGCACACTCACTTTCCAGGCGAGCACCTTCGACCACTCGGTCACCTCTCCGGATGCAAGCCTTATGCTCACAAGAAGCACAAATAAATTAATAAAAAACACTTTATGCAAGCATAAAACAAATTTAAATGGCCCTAATCTAGGCTTAATTCCCCACATTTTGGGGTTTGCATTAGGGTCCCGATTTTTTGTTGATCCCCCTCCTCACCCAATAGGATCATAAGCTTGGTAATGGCTGCTTCCAGCGTCAGGTCCATGCCACTTACCACCCCGATTTCTTTTAACTGTTTGCTGGTTTTATACCTGCCCTGCATCACCCGTCCCCCGGGACACTGTGATACATTGACTACGATCACCCCCTTTTTGATCGCAGATGCCAGCAATGTGGTGAACCAATCGGCGGTAGGAGCGTTCCCCGCACCAAAGGTCTCGACCACCAAGCCCTTTAACCCGGGGGTATGGATCACCGACGCAGCATAGGCTTTTGTCATTCCCGGGTACAGTTTTAAGATCGCTACGTTCTCATCCAGCTCCCGGTGAAGCAATACATCACCTGCGATCTCGCTTTTCAATATGGCCGGATGGTTATAATTAATGATCACCCCGGATTCTGCCAACGCAGGGTAGTTTTCCGATTCAAAGGCGTCAAAATAAAGACTTTCCACTTTTTTGGATCGATTCCCCCGGAAGAGTTTGTAGTCAAAATAAATACATACCTCGGGCACCAGCGCTTTACCATTGCGCTTAGCTGCAGCTATTTCCAGCGCCGTGACCAGGTTTTCACGAGCATCTGACCTCAATGACGAGATCGGCAATTGCGCCCCGGTGAAAATAATAGGTTTCGAAAGGTTTTCTATCATAAAACTCAAGGCCGAAGCCGAATACGCCATCGTATCGGTGCCATGAAGCACGACAAACCCATCGAAATCATTGTAAGCTTCATAGATCAAACTCCCAATTTCCTGCCATTCGGTAGGGGTAATGTTAGTAGAATCCACAGGCCGGGTGAACGCGATGACCGTAAGATTTAACTCCAATTGCCTCAGGGAAGGAACATGATCGAGGATCGAGGCAAAATCAAAGGGTTGAAGGGTCCCGTCCTTGTCGTGGATCATGCCTAAGGTACCCCCGGTGTAGATGATCAGCACCGAAGCTTCCGGGGCCTTGGGAGCGGAAGTAATGATATTGGTCCTTTTATAGTGCATTCACCGGCTGGTTAAAGAGCGTAAGGGCATTTTTAGTGGTCACTTCCTGCACCTCTTCGATTGTACATTTTTTTAGGTCCGCAACCCTCTGTGTGATCAATTTAAGGTGTGCCGGCTCATTTCTTTTCCCCCGGTACGGCACCGGCGCTAGGTAGGGGCTATCCGTTTCCAACACGATATGGTTAAGATCAATCGCCGGTAAAACCTTATCTAGTCCCCCATTTTTGAAGGTACTCACGCCCCCGATCCCCAGGTAAAACCCCAGGTCGGTGATACGTTTTGCTTGGTCTTCATTGCCAGTAAAACAATGAAACACCCCTCCTAAGCTTTCATCTTTCTTTTCAGCGACCAGGTCAATAGTTTCGTCGATGGACTCACGGCAATGGATCACGGCAGGGATCTTGTATTCTTTTGCCCATTGCAGTTGGATACGAAAAGCTTCCTGTTGCTGGGGCCAAAAGGATCGGTCCCAATACAGGTCGGTGCCTATTTCCCCTACTGCGGCAAAATTTCGTTTGGAGAGCCATTCTTCTACCTGGTACAGCTCTTTTTCAAAGTCTTTCTTCACGGAGCATGGATGCAGCCCCATCATGGCTATACACGATCCATACCGGGCCTCCAGCTCCATCATATTGTCTATGGAGGTATGATCGATGTTTGGCATGTATATTTTATATACACCTTGCTCCGCGGCGCGGTCCAATACCTGCTCAATGTCCTTTTGGAAATCTTCCAAGTAGATATGTGCATGCGTGTCGATCAAGGTATCCATTGGTTTCATAATTACATCTGTTCAGAAAGTCACACCCGGGCGGCAAAATTAATATTTCCTTCCTTTCCATTCGACCTTAAAGGGCAGAATGTAATAAAGAGAAGTGAGCCAAGCGATGGCTGCGGAGTAGAATTCAAAAAATACGAGCTGCACCCAGGACACCGGCCTTTTTACCTGGTAGGCCACTAACCCAATGAGCAGGGCCTGTGCCGAAGATTTTAGAAGAAATATACTCAACCCTAACGGCCATGAATGAATCCCTATAAAAATGAGTGCTGGATAATATAAAACCTGTAGCAGCAAAAATAATAGGGTAAGCGGCGGCAATTGTACGCCCCCCTGCATCCACCGCCTCCTTTGTTGCATAAGCTTTGCCAACGTAGGGGCAGGTTTTGTAATGGCCAGGCTCCCCTCGTTGACCACTTGCCGGGTGAGATACCCTTTTTTTTTCACCTGCTTGTACAGCTCATAGTCTTCCGTAACCGAAAAAGGAACGGCCTCATATCCCCCGACAGAGTCATAGGCCTCTTTGGTGATGTACATATTATTGCCCATAGCCGTGACAGGCCGGCCCAGGTCACTGAATACTTTTATCATGCCCAGCGCCAATAACCATTCCATATTTTGCCACGGGGAGTCGACTGCCGTGGTACCGATCACGATACCTACGGGGATATCCTGCGCCGACAGCAACGATTGGATCCAATCCCGGCGGACCCGGCAGTCTGCGTCGGTGATAAAGTAAAATTCACCGGTAGCTTCTCGTGCTAGGTGGGCAAGTGCATTGGCCTTTCCCCGAGCGTGCCCTAAATTTTCACCGATCTTAACTACTTTTATTTGGGGATGATCTTCGCACAAGGCACTGGCAATTTCAAAGGTCCTGTCCGTCGAATGATCGTCTCCTACAAGTACCTCGTACTTGTCTTGGGGATAATGAAGAGTAGCGAGTGACTTCAAACATTCCCTTATATTCTTTTCTTCATTTCGCGCGGCTACCAAAATAGATACTTTGGGTAAGTTCCCTACCGGCTGGCCGTACTTTTTTAACCGGGTGATCCACAGGAAAACCAATGTGAGCCCTGCGCCCAGCACCGCGGTAACTACTCCTAGGGACAAGATGAATACGATACTCATAAAGTCTTAAAAACAAAACCCTTGGAAACGAAGTGCTCGATGTACCGCGGCAAGGCATATTCCAAGTTTTTTTCCGCTTTCCAATTGTCATGGAACAACACGATCGAGCCTTTAGCTGTTGCCTTTATCGAGTTTTTAAGGCAGCTTTCGGGGGATATTTTCCGGCTGAAATCCCAGGAGAGCACATCCCACATGATGATATCATACGCCTGGCGTACTATTTTTATTTGGCTCCTGTTTATTTTCCCGTAAGGAGGACGGAAAAGCGGGCGGGCGGTTCCAACTTCGGGCAGGTACTGATCACATTTTTCAATATTTTCAACATATACGTTATTTTGGGTTTTCCAGCCGTCCAGGTGATTGAACGTGTGATTGCCGAGCCGGTGACCTTGTGATACCGCTTCTTTCGCTATCTCGCTATGTTTCCTAAGATTATCCCCGACACAGAAGAAGGTAGCCTTGACATTGAATTCTGCTAACGTGGCCAATACAAAGGGGGTAAGACCCGGGATGGGGCCATCGTCAAAGGTTAAAAAGATCTCCTTATGTTGGGATCTCTTGTGCCATACTAACCCGGGGTATAACCGCTGAAGGATGGTCGGAGTTTTATGAAAAAACATGAGTATTACAAGAAAGAAATGTCACCCGCTATGCATTTGAAAGATTACATAAGCGGGGATTTGTGATCTTAAGATTGTGGAATGTGCTTAAAGTTCTTGATGCCATGTTTTTCAACTCGTCATTTTATATAAAAGAGCTGCCCGGGTTTCCGGCCTGTTGCTTTACAGCTCCACTTTACAAGATAACATCGTGATATCATCTCTATATCCTTTCTTTCCTTTAAAATTATCAAGTTCTATAATAATGTCTTGGTGGATCTTCCGTAGGTCCTGGTGGCCATTTTCCTGGAAATAATCTGTGAGACGTTCTAAGCCAAATTCCTCTCCTTCTTCATTTTCTGTCTCGGTCACCCCATCGGTGTAGCCAAACAGGAGGAATTCGTCCAGGTCCGTGATGAAGCCCTCATTGATGAACGGCAGGGGATTCATTGCCCCCAGCACGGTAGATCCTTCTTCTAACAGGGTGACTTTCTCATTCGTGATCAAAACCGGCGGATTATGCCCTGAGTTCACATACACCAAGGTTTTTAGCTTATGGTCATAGATGGCAGCGAAAAAGGTGATGAACTTTTCTCCTTTTGCATTTTCCAGTACTTGGTAGTTCAGCTCCTCTATGATGTCTTTAAGATTAGGGGTCTGCCGGATCAAGGTGCGTAACGAGGCCTGGAAGTTAGACATCATAAGCGCAGCCGGGATGCCCTTGCCGGAAACATCCGCTACACAGATCAGGAACTGGTTCTTATTGATCGGGATATAGTCATAATAATCTCCTCCTACCCTATCATGGGGCAGGTAGCTGGCTTCTACCTTTAGGTGCATCCCATAAGGAAGGTCTTCGGGAAAAAGAAATTGCTGTACATCACTAGCGATCTCCAGCTCTTTCCTCAAAGCCTCTTGTTCCAGCTGCTGCCTCGCCAGCTTCTTATTCTCAATGGCCACCACGATAATGTTACTGAGCGCCTGGATAAATCGTGTAGAACTGTTTTGCATCTCTTCGCTTTCCATCTCGATATCCCCTACAAATACCAAGGCCAGGATGGTAGTCTTATGCGAAACCGGGATGACGTAATCAAACTCCCCGAACACATCCGTGCGACATTCTATTGGAGTTACCTTTCTCAACTGGGTAAAGTCCGCGTCCAGCGGGGTTTCGAAACAGCTCATCACCGTTCCATAATTGACTTTGCATGCCCACTGCTCATCATAAACATACAACGCCAGCTTTTTTATGTTCAGGTTAGCCCGCAAGGTAAAATCATAGATCTTATACAGGGACTTCTCAGGCATATTATTATTGATCGCCTGGGTAATTTCAAGCAGGGCATTTAACTCGAGTTCTTTTAGGTGGTACTTGTTTTGCAGAGAAAGAGTTTCCATAAAATCAACAGCAGCTTTACCTCGTCAATGACAAGATAATTAAAGAATCAATAAATCGCTAATACTGCCTGCCCTTCCAAGTGTATCCTCCAAGATTAGCTATCACTGCGAAATAAACGACATAAAACGGATATATTACCTGCAGGACCAAAAAATAAACGAGATGAAGTGATTTATCTACGAATTGCAATACGCTATTTAAAAAAAGTCCTTCCAGCACGAGTTTTATCCCTATCAAAACCCACATCCCGTGTACCCCATTGAAGGCATAAAATGAGGCGATGAGTACGGAGAAATTAGAAATCCCGATAAAAGCCGCCAGCAGTGAATTCCTTATGTCGCTATAGTATGTCCATTTGCCAGCCCATCGCTTTCTTTGGTGAACGAACTGCTTAAAGGTATCCAGCGGCCGGGTTTTGACAAAGGATGCCGGGGCTGTATTGAAATATACCTTTCCCGGGTATTTTGTAGCTATCTTATGCAATAAAAACTCATCGTCGCCACTGGGCAGGTGATCGTTGTCCTCATAGCCGCCCACTTCGTGAAATACCTCTTTTTTAAAGGCGAGGTTAGCGCCGTTACACATGCCCGGGGTTTTCAATTGGATACTAGCGGCTCCTACGCCTACTAAGCTGGCGAATTCTATGGTCTGCATTTGCTGGAACCCGTCTTGCTCGTGCTGGAAGGTGACCGCCCCACTAACAAACATGGCCCCGCAGCTTTCAAAATAATAACAAAGCGAACCCAGCCAGTTTTTCGAAACCTCGCAATCGGCATCCGTGGTTACGATCACATCTCCTTTGGCAGCAAGAATACCCAGGTCCAATGCCCGTTTTTTACCTTGCCCCTTCGTGAGCTGGAGCAGGCGAACACCTTCGAGCCCCTCTACAACCTCACGGTAGTTATCTGTAGAATGATCATTCACCAAAATGATCTCGTAAGCATGCTTTGGAAATGGCTCCAGGCGAATGGAGTGGACCAGGGCTGCCAGGTTTTCAGCTTCGTTACGAAAAGGAATAATCACGGAATAGTACAGTGACGGCTCACCGGTGTCACAGCTCACGAGTGGACCGGGACGTACCAGTTTTCGCCATGCTACCAGCATTACAACTAACCAGCTACAATAGAACAAAACCAGTGCTGCCACCGTCCAGGTCATGCCGGTCTAAATTTAAGTTGGAAGATAAGCGGTAGGCTTAAAAGTGTGGGGGTGAGAATGTTGACCAACCATAAGAGTAAGCTGGCGATGATCACCGGTTCTACGGCTACTTGGAACTGTTCGAAAAAATAGATCGCTGACATCTCTCTTACCCCAAGATCACTTAAAAAGTTAAAGGTAGGTAAAACGGACTTGGCCAAAAAGATCCATGTGATCCCGCTGAACTTGATGGCTGGCTCCAGCTTAGGCAGCAAGAGATCGAGGATCAAAAAAAACTGCAGGCTGAACACCAGGTAACGAAGCAACGAGTAAGTGAAGACCTTTACCAGCATTACGAGGTCAAATTCGGCTATGGTCTTAACGTAGCTCACTAGGGTTTTTAACCCCCTACCCTCAAGCCACCTGCCTTGGAGTAGCCTGCGTAAGGCAAAAAACAAGGTAATACTAGCGAACAGAGCGCCTACTGTTAATAACACGGTTTGTGCCGAGAACAGCACGGAGACGCCTATTAAGCCAAACATCGCCGTCACCAGCATTTGGCAGGCTCTCCCGGTAAAAATGCCTCCTAAAAGGCGTGTCCTTCCTTCCAGGCCCACCATACCTATCCTTCCCAAGTAATCCCCTAAGCCATGTGGCGTGACAAATCCCAAAGCCAGCCCGGACAATACTCCCTTAAGCGCTTGGCGAAACGAAAGCTGGACCACCCCGGACGACAGGCATTGCCACTTCAAAGCTTCTAGCGACCAGTTGAACGGCATTAAGGCCATGGTAAAGAGTATTATGAGATAGCCCGAGGCAAAAGCTTGCCCGGCCAGATCCCATGCCTCTTGTAGAGAAGCACGATTATCCCTAAGCTTAAGGTAAATGAAAAGCACGGTCCCGATGAAAACCCCCAGCTTAATTAACCCAATGATCCGTCTTGCTTTGCCTTTCATTTCACGTATCTTGCAACGATGGGCAAAATAGGGGAAAATAGCCAGCGGGAAAAGATAATATTAGGATTGGACCCAGGTACTTCTGTTATGGGCTATGGGCTGATCGCGGTGGCAGGGCAGCAGCTAAAGCTCTTACAGTTTGGCGTGATCCACTTGAGCAAATACACTCAGCACGAACTCAAACTCAAAAAGATCTTCGAGCGCGTACTCAGCCTCATCGACGACTACCACCCGGACGAGGTGGCGCTGGAGGCCCCCTTTTATGGCAAAAACGTCCAGTCCATGCTAAAACTAGGCCGTGCGCAAGGCGTAGCCATGGCCGCAGCCCTTTCCCGCGAGATCCCCATCACCGAGTACGCCCCAAAAAAGGTGAAACAATCCGTGACCAGCAACGGCAACGCTTCCAAAGAACAGGTAGCCGCCATGCTGATGACCCTTTTAAGCTTCCAAGAATCCCCGAGGCTACTCGACGCTACCGATGCCCTCGCCGTAGCCGTCTGCCATCATTTCCAACAGGGGTCTGCAAAGAGTTCGGTAAAAAGCTGGAAGGCTTTTGTGAGCGAAAACCCGGGACGGATGAGGTGATCCTATTCAAGCAGAGCCTTTGACACCCCTTTTGAAGTTGGCGCATGTTTGTAACTTGGGCATTCTTAATGCCCCTAGGGTTTGTAACCCAGCAAAACCTACCCCAATCCTAAAAAAAAAGCTCAAACCCACCCGGAAAAGCCATGGCACACACCATGACCCAGGGCCCTCTACGAGAGACCCGGGACGGGTGTAAATGAGTAAGCTCGCTCTCGTGATAAAACGTGCGTTACAATCACACTGCACGGGTGTACTCGTTCTATCAACGAGTACAAGTGAGGAACTTGTAATGAACTTGTATTTTTACAAGCCCGATTAGTATCTTTACCAATACCTACCTGGCCCTTTGTAACTCCCCGCCAAGTCGATATATTTGATCTATGGAACATACAACAAAACCCCGACCCGTGAACCTGGGAAGAAAAATAAGACACATGCGCGAGCTGCTGAATTTTACCCAAGAAGACGTAGCCGAAAAATTAGGTGTAAGCCAACAAACCGTATCCAACATCGAGTCCAATGAAACCGTAGACCATGATCAACTACTAAAAATGGCGAAAGCCATGGGAGTCTCGGCGGATGCGATCAAACACCTCGATGAGGATGCCGCGGTTTATAATATTGTCACCAATACCAATAATGGAGCCCACTCCGTAAATGGCCTAAGTAATTATAACTGCACGTTCAATCCCTTGGACAAATTGATGGAGGCCATTGAGAAAAATGAAAAGCTTTATGAGAAACTCTTAAAAAGCGAACAGGAAAAGGTGGCGATGCTGGAAAGGTTTTTGGAAGAGAAAAAGAATAGCTGACCCGGGCATTTCAAGAAAAACGACACGCTTCCCCCAAGGATCGCAACCTTACGATTTTTCAATGCCCTCTCCTCATCTGCTCTCAACTGGCTCAAGTTTGTAACTTGGGCCTTTTCAATGATCCCTAGGGTTTACAACCCGGCGAAAGATACCCCCGCCCTCCAATACATGTGCATGCGTCCAACTCTATAAGGTGCAATTAGAAGAGTAATAAACCAGCTTGGCCGGGTGGTAAAATAATGTTTCAATCTCTACAAGATGCAATTAGAAGTTACCCGGGTTTTGGTATCCTTGCACAAACCTAAATGTTTCAATCTCTACAAGATGTAATTAGAAGACACCCCCTCTTTCAGGGCCTTGTCTTGTTGTTCAGTTTCAATCTCTACAAGATGCAATTAGAAGCAACACCTCTGGGCATAAGGCTCACGCCAACACCTCGTTTCAATCTCTACAAGATGCAATTAGAAGACGAGGCCCAACGCGACCAAAGTATCGAAGAAATCAGTTTCAATCTCTACAAGATGCAATTAGAAGTACCGGCAGGCTGGATTGGGAGAAAATTCTTACCCGTTTCAATCTCTACAAGATGCAATTAGAAGGTCGCGTGGCAATATGTGATCCGTTGGATTATTATGTTTCAATCTCTACAAGATGCAATTAGAAGTCTTTAAGATCGTCTGGGCCTTGCCCTCGTTTTCGCGTTTCAATCTCTACAAGATGCAATTAGAAGTGATACGCGTAGTACTTATCGATTGGTTTTTAAGAGTTTCAATCTCTACAAGATGCAATTAGAAGCCTTGTATCAGCTGCGGTACGACTCATTCGGATATCGTTTCAATCTCTACAAGATGCAATTAGAAGCCGTTAAACCAAGAGCTCAAAATCGTGCTAATTTCAACAAAAAACAATATTTCAAAGAACAAAAACCTGCGTAATTGTCGTCAACCCCAGGTACTAAGATTTACCCTAGGTGACGACGACTGGTCTAATGCAATGAATACTAGCACTTTAGACGAATTCCCTTTCTCCCTTCAACCAAATAGAGGGTGAAAAACTCACCCTCGACGACAAAACATGCATAGTCTTGCCACTTCTTAAAAATACGAAGGATCTATAAAAATACAGGTAAACGTACCTAGTTTACTATTCAATGGCGCAAGTTTGTAACTTGTGCCTTTTTAATGATCCCTAGGGTTTTTAACGCAGATGTGTTAAGAGTGCAAAATTTCGTCACCGATCTTTTTACAATCAGAAGTTCCGGAAATACCGGGATTGGTACCACAACCCCTTCTGAAAAACTAGAAGTAGAAGGAAACATCCGGTTAAATGGCAACCTCTTTTACACAGGAAATTTGGTTAACGTTTCAGACAGGAAATTCAAAGAAAATGAACGAAAGCTCACCCAAGCACTTGAGAAGATTAACCAACTTCAGCCGAAAACCTATTCTTAATGTTAAAACTGATTTAATGTCATTACCTAGCGGAGAAAGAAACGGTTTTGTAGCACAAGAAGTCCAAGAGGTATTCCCTAATCTTGTCTCCAGCACAAGAATCATCAAGACAAAGAATAATTTGAACAACTCCCGGACAATCACTGAAGAGGAATATTTAGGTGTTGATTATGTTTCTATGATACCAGTCATAGTGGCCGCCATCCAGGAACAGCAAAGTATTATTAATGAACAAAATGAGATCATCCAAAGCCTGACTTCAGAGCTTAACAACATTTCCTTATCGCAACCCACTGTCCCGAACAGCGTTTCAGCGACGAATGCTCAACTTTTGCAAAATGAACCTAACCCATTTAACTTAAAAACCAGCATCCGTTATTCAGTGGAGACCGGTTTCAATTCAGGAAATATCTACATTTTTGACCTACAAGGAAAAGAAAAGTTAAACTTCGAATTGTCGGACAATGGGAATAATAGTGTTGAAATTTCTGCCGGTCAACTGGAGCCCGGTATGTACATCTATTCTCTTGTCATTGACGGTAATATCATTGACTCAAAAAGAATGATCTTGAATAGATAATTTAGTTATGGGGAAAGCTTTGAATAGGCTTTCCTCATTGTTTCTAGTTCTTTTTCTTTTTCTTCTTCTTAGGCGGTTTACACTCTGAGCAGAATTCGGGCAATTCTTCTATTTGACCGAGCACTTTTGCATGCTCTTCCGCCAGCAGATCTTCTTCCTGGCCCAGGTCTGTGGCCTTGATCACCCTTGTGCTTTCTGCATTCATTTCTTCCTGTAGCTCATCAAAAATAGATTGGAAAAAGCTCATGTCAGAAAATGTCGATTTTTGTTCATAGAGCGCTTTCCTGAATTTACGAGCATAAAGTTCGGTCAAGTCAAAAGAGTACTGACCAAAGTTAACAAGCTGCCGGGCGCTCAGCGAGTCAAGAGCCGTAATGACAGCGGCATTTTTATTGAAAACCGTCTTTACCTTGGAGTTAAAGTTCTTGGTAAACATGAATTCCGCATTGGTCATATGAAAACCGAAATCCATATAAGCTCCCGTATAGAGAGTAGCTGAGCTGAGCTTCTCGCTTATCTCCGTTTGAGGAGATTGAAAGTCAGAAAGTTGAATTTCATATCCCGGGGTCCAAGCAACAATGGATTGGCTGATCCCTGTAAACCCAACAAAAAGTAAAATTATAGTGAGGGTATGTTTCATCTTCATAGAAGTAAATAGCCCTTTAGGTATTAAAAAGATAAGGGCAGTGTTATGTATTTTTTGAGCATAAGCCACTTCAAAATTAAAACCTTCCTCGCCAAAGTTCTTATGCTAGACCGCCAAAATGTTAAAATCGTTCTTGTTTGTAACGAGTACGGGCTAGGACGGTATTTGTAACACAAGTCAAAGCATCCAAGCTGCAATTTCCGGAACAGTAGCTGATCTTCCCGTTGTTGAAGCTTTACAATCCTCAAGCAATAATTTTACTATTTTAGAGGGGTCAAATCGATTTGTGCCAGGAAGTAAGGTTGGTAGTATGAGGGCTGATTTGATGAATAATGCACAAGCCATAAATGTATTAAATGACATGAAGCCAATTGTAAAAGGGTTACCTTTTACTCAAATTGGTTCTGGAGGTACAATCTTTTGGAACCCTAATTCAACCGCCCAGACGATAACAACTAGAGGAATGAGGATTGTTAATCCTACTGTGGCACTTGGACACGAGATTTTGCATGCTTTTGATTTGAATACCGGCGCATTAGATACAAAACCAAGAGCATTTAATGGAGGCTATGAACAAACTTCAGAAATACGTGCCAGTTACTTTGGCAATCAACTAAGACGTCAGTTGGGCCTAAATTATTTTAGATCTCATTACAGTGATGGAGGAGCTAGTTTGTTAAAGAATGGAAACCCTGTTAATGTACCACAGCCAGAACTTCAAAACATAGAAGTCATTCAATATTCGGATTACTAATTATGAAACTACTATTATTCAATTTGTTCTTGATTTTTGGATGTTCAAGCCGGCAATATTTGGCTGATTCAGAGGTGTTGAAGTTCAAAGGAACCTTTTTTAAAGAGGATAACCAGGAATATATTGGTGTATATTATTTGAATATTCCAAAAGGAGGCGTATTGGATAAGAAAATACATACAGGAGATTATCATTCAGAATTCCGGGTTAATTATCCCGATTCTTCAATTATCTATATCACCAATAATGAGGTTCGAGGATCAGTTTTGAATTTTGAGAACCGAGTAAGACAGGGATTTGATGTTTATCGCAAAGAACACTTATTAGATACAATATCGGTATCTGCCCAACAATTAAATGGAGATTACTGGAGAGAAACTATTTTAGGTCAAGTGGTGGTTGGTTATATAAACGTTCCATTAAACAAAACAGAACGATACGATAAGTCAATATCGACTATTAGAATTAAACGCTAAGTTTAATTAGTAAAGAATCCCCCTAACTGGCGCAAGTTTGTAACTTGTGCCTTTTCAATGATCCCTAGGGTTTTTAACCCGGCTAAAGATGCCCCATCCTACAAAAAATACGAATCAACCCAACCTAAAACCAGCCGGAGACCTACAACATAGCCGTCACTCGCCAAAAAGAGGAAAGCGACTGTTTCTTTTTTCTTTATTTCGTGTGAGGGTTAGATAACAATTTTATAGGTCTCGGTCACCCCTTAGGTAGGTAAACCCTCTAATACTTCATTTTTATAACCCATTAAAAAACAGTCACATAACTTCCATTTCCACCAGGCTAAAAGGCCCTTTTCAGGCATTTGACCATTTTGTTCATGTTATCTAACCTTAAAAAACATTTCAAGGACCTATTTTTCACGATAAGAACAGCGCTTTGGATCAGAGGGAAGGGGCCTAGGGTATTTCCGGCGTGAAATGTTTGCTCTTTTCTTCATTTTTCGATGAATACAGGGGTTCCATTTTGTACACGGGTTTTCTTGGCCAGGTCCTGCGAAAGAAATTAAACCCTATAGCTCCCGCCGAAATGCCATTATTTTAATTACTTTGCACCCGTACAAATATAACCCCACGTACCTATGAGTAAACTGAACTTCCGAGCGGATGTACTCCCGCACTTGGTAGCGGTGATCGTTTTCGTTTTGGCCGTGGTCCTGTTTTATCATCCCATATTCCTTGAAAATAAGTCCATTTATCAAAATGACGTGCTGCAAGGCGTAGGCGGCGGACAGGAGGCTTACAAGTTCCGCAAAGCCACCGGGGAGGAGCCCTTGTGGGTCAATAGCATGTTCAGCGGCATGCCGGCATATATGATCAATACCCGCTGGAACGGTGATTTGATCGAATACATCCAAAAGATAATTACGCTAGGGATGCAAAGCGCGGCCAGTGTGACTTTCTTGAGTTTGATCAGTTTTTATGTTTTGATGCTGGTATTTGGGGTCCGGCCCTATTTGGCGGTGATGGGCGCGCTGGCTTTCGGCTTCAACACCTTCCATATGGTGAGTATCGAAGCTGGGCATATCTGGAAGATCCGGGCAGTAGCCTATATGCCGCTCGTGTTGGCAGGGTTCAAATTGTTGTATGACAGGCGCAAGGTCTACTTGGGGCTGGCGGTTACAGCGCTGGCGCTGGCGCTGGAGATCAAAGCGAACCACCCGCAGATCACCTATTACCTGCTATTAGTCTTGGCCTGTTACGGGATAAGTACTTTAGTCATGGCGTATCAAAATAAAACTTTGCCTGCTTTTTTTAAAAGTACGGGCCTGCTGCTGATTGCTACCTTTATCGCCTTTGGCGCTAATGTAGGGCGCTTGTGGTCTACTTTCGAATACAGCCGGTTTTCCACCCGGGGAGCTTCTGAACTCACCCAAGCGGGGGGCAGCGAGGGAGTTTCCGGGCTAGACCGTGACTATGTCTTTAATTGGAGCCAGGGTAAGCTGGAATCGCTGACCTTACTGGTACCCGGCTTTAGCGGCGGCGCTACCCAAGAAAAGCTGGACACCGACTCTAAGTTTGCAAAAAGCTTGCTTTCCAGCGGCGCCTCTCCCCAGCAAGTTTCGCAGCTTTCACAAGGTGTAGCCACGTACTGGGGGGATCAGCCTTTTGTAAGCGGCCCGATCTACGTTGGGGCCATTGTAGTGGCTTTTTTCATACTCGGGATGTTTTTTGTAGAATCGAAACATAAAATTTGGCTGATCTCGGCCACCGTACTGTCCCTATTGCTGGCCTGGGGGAAGAACCTGGCATGGTTCAATTATTTCATGTACGATTATTTTCCTTATTACGATAAGTTCCGGGCGGTATCTATGGCGCTGGCTATGGCTATGTTTACCATCCCCATCTTAGCCACGTTAGGTGCGGATAGCGTATTGCGCCTGGCTTTGAATAAAAAAATCACTAAAAAACTTTATATCGCCTTGGGAATAAGCCTGGGGACGTGCCTGCTGATATGGATCTATGGGGGCATGACCAGCTTCAGGGCCCCGGTAGATGCTAACTTTGCCGAATTCCCAGCTTGGTTTTTATCTGCTTTAAGAGATCAAAGGCAACATATGCTGCAATCCGATGCGATCCGGTCGTTCTTTTTTATCCTGGTGGCTGCTGCTATCGTTATTTTTACGCTACGCAAGCGGTTATCCCCGGGAGTTGCCGCTCCTTTGTTGGCCTTGCTGGTATTCCTAGACTTGTTCTTGGTAGACAAACGATACCTCAACCGGGAGAACTATTCGCGCCGGCCAGCACAGGAGTTTTTCAAACCTACGGCAGCGGACCAGCGTATCCTGCAAGATAAAGGCCTGCACAGTCGTGTGCTCAACCTTAGCAATCCTTGGAACGAAGCCCGAACCAGTTACCACCATAGCTCACTCGGCGGCTACCATGGCGCAAAATTACAACGCTACCAAGAGCTGATCAACTACTGCCTGGATAATCAAAAAAACGAGGTGATCAACCGGCTTCGGCAAAACCAGCTGGATTTCGAAGGGCTGGGCGCAGTGAATATGCTTAATACAAAATTCTTCCTCTTCGGCAGTGAGCAAAACAGTGTAGTGGAGAACCAAAGCGCTTATGGCAACGCCTGGTGGATAAGCAATGTACAGACCGTTAACTCTGCCAATGAAGAGATAGAAGCCACTTGCCAGCTACAAAATAGCGCTATGGCCGTGGTAGACGGCTCAAAATTCAAGCTCTCCCAAAGTAGCTTTAGCACGGGGGGAAGCATCCGCCTAGTAGAGTATAAACCCAATTACCTGAAATACGAGGCCCAAGCCACCGGGGCTTCGCTGGCCGCTTTTTCGGAGATTTATTACCCGAAGGGCTGGGTGGCAAAAATAGACGGGAAGGAAACAGGTTATGTGCGACTAAATTATGTACTGCGGGGGATCGAGGTACCGCAGGGAGAGCATGTGATCGAGTTCGAGTTTATCCCCAACTCCTATTATGTAGGGGATAAGATCATGCTTGGCTCTTCCATTGCGCTGCTCATTCTATTCTTTTTAGGCACCGGGTATTCGCTCCGGTCGTACTTCACTGCATCGGATAAGGCATGAGGTTGATCCTATGAAGAAGGTCCTAATCATCACCTACTACTGGCCTCCTGCCGGGGGAATAGGAGTGCTGAGGTGCCTGAAGTTTGCCAAGTATTTAAGGGATTATGGGTGGGAGCCCATGGTCTACACCGCGGAAAATGCCCAGTATCCTTACCTGGACCCTGACAATGAAACGGATATACCGCCGAACCTCACGGTGATCAAAAGGCCCATTCTTGAACCCTTCAATATGTTTAAGGCCCTCACGGGACGAAAGAAAGATGCCCCGATGAGTAACCCGCTGGTGGCACGGGATAAGAAGCCGGGAGCCTTGGAAAAACTGGCAATCTGGATACGGGGAAATTTCTTTATCCCGGATGCGCGGGCGTTATGGATACGGCCCTCCGTAAGGTTTTTGACCCGGTACCTAAAAGAAAACCCAGTGGATGCCCTGCTTTCGGATGGCCCTCCACATACCAACACCATGATCGCCTGTAAACTTTCTCAAAAATTGGGCATCCCCTGGCTGGCGGATTTCCAAGACCCTTGGACCCAGGTGGATTATTACCAGCTTTTCAAGATCACCCCATGGGCGGATCGTATCCATAAGAGCCAAGAACAACAGGTATTTCAAACGGCACATAAGATCACCATCGCCAGCCCCCATTGGAAAGAGGACCTTCAGTCCATCGGGGCGAAAAATGTAGAGGTGATCTTCTGGGGATACGATGAAGATGACTTTAAAGCACTGAAACCGGTAGGGAAACCGAAATTCCGTATCCTTCATGCCGGCATCCTAGGCCTGGACCGTCTTCCCGACAAAGTATTCCGGGCCTTGCAAAGGTTATGCAACGAGGTGCCCGGTTTTAAAGCCGATCTTCAAATCGATCTTTACGGTATGGTGGACTACTCCATTAAAGAATCGATTGCGACTCACCGTTTAGAAGATTATACACATTACAAGGGCACCATTGACAGGAGGTCAGTTTTAAAAGAGATCATTAATGCTGACCTGCTACTTTTGCCGCTCAACAAATCGGCCAATATCCTGGGCCGTATTCCCGGGAAGCTTTTCGAGTACCTCCGGTCATTCGTGCCCATCCTCTGCCTGGGCCCCGCCGAAAGCGATGTGAGCCAAGTCATCCAAGAGCTGGAGGCCGGTGAAACCTTTGGGTATGACGATGCAGAGGGTATTCGGCATTTTCTATACAAGAACTATTTGAGGTTCCGTGAAGGAAAAGAAAATAGCATCCCTAGAAAAGACATATCCAAGTATTCCGTAGCTGCACAAACCCAAAAGATCGCACATTTCTTGAATGAAATAACATCAAAAACCAAAAGTTAAAAAGCATCGTCATTCCGGCCGGTGGCTGCGCAGGAGCCTTTGCGAGAGCCGGAATCTGCTTTGTCGTTATCGTGCAGCGTTAACCTACTGAGTGCTCAGGGTTCCCGTTCCGCGACTTCACAGATTCCTTGTCACGCCTAACCCAATACACAGGCTGCAAGGAATGACGATATGTAAAAAATAAAGGAGGGAAAATATAGAAACCCTAACTACCAAAAGAATCGTCATTCCGGCCGGTGGCTGCGCAGGAGCCTTTGCGAGAGCCGGAATCTGCTTTGTCGTTTATCGTGTAGCGTTAACTTACTGAGTGTTCCGGGTTCCCGTTCCGCGACTTCACAGATTCCTTGTCACGCCTAACCCAATGCACAGGCTGCAAGGAATGACGATATGTAAAAAATACAAAGAGGAAAAATATAGAAACCCTAACTACCAAAAGAATCGTCATTCCGGCCGGTGGCTGCGTACGAGCTTTTGGGAGAGCCGGAATCTGCTGGGTCGTTTCATGTGAACCGCCCTTTTCGTGAGTGTAACGGGTACCCAGCGCAAACTGAAACCAAGACGAAAAAACTCCCTGGTTGCTTCTTCCTCTCCCAGCCGTCATCAAAACCCTTTTTAATCTACCAAGTTCCACCCCACAGGAGTACCCCTGGGAACATCCTGGTTCACCCTCCTTCCCAAAAGATCAAAATAGTGTTTCGGAGGTAGCCCATGGCCCGGGCGTAATGATTTCAAATTATCTTCGTTTAAGAGATCGCCTTTTTTTAGATCCTTCGTGATGTATAATGACCGTACCGACGCCTTGGCTTTTTGCATTTTCCCGGTGACGGTATACTCCTTGCTGCCGAGTACCGCCTCGGTATCCCGAACGGCCCGTATCATATCGGTGAATTCTTGCTGGTTTAAAGAGAAAGCAGCATCCGGCCCGCCCTGTGAGCGATCAATAATGAAATGCTTTTCGACTACCCTAGCCCCCAAGGCCACCGCAGCTACGGGGGTGCTAATGCTCATGGTATGGTCAGAAAGCCCGACGGCCGTATTCCATTTTTGGGCAATAAAAGGGATCGTATTAAGATCCACCTCGCTTAGCGGCGTGGGATAGGCCGAGGTACATTTTAACAAGATGAGCTGGTCATTACCCGCTTCGCGGCAGGTTGCCACGGCTAACTCGATATCCTCAATGCTGGCTATGCCCGTGGAAATGATCATAGGCTTGTTGAGAGCCGCTATGTAGCGGATCAAAGGGATGTCCACGATTTCCAAAGAAGCAATTTTGTAAGCCGGTACGTTAAGGCTTTCCAGGAAATCTACCGCCGTGGTATCAAAAGGAGACGAGAAAAAATCCAACCCCAAGCTATGCGCGTGGGCCTGTAGTTTTGGGTGCCATTCCCAAGGGGTAGCGGCTTCTTCGTACAGCTCATAGAGCTTGCGGCCCGCCCAAAGGCTGTCTTTCCGTGTCATGAACAGTTCACTGTCCAGGTCCATGGTCATTGTTCCCGGTGTATAGGTCTGGAGCTTGACAGCATCCGCACCGGTATCTTTGATCGCGTCAATACTTTGGAGCGCTACATCCAAGTCCTGGTTGTGATTAGCGGATAATTCGGCAATGATATATACGGGGCTTCTTTCGTGAATAGCCCGGTTCCCGATCTTTAGATTCATAAAGTGTCTAGGTCTAAATTGTGTTCTTCCCTGTAAGCCAAATAGTGCTGGGGTGGTTTTCGCCCCCTACGTATCACCTGTAACGCCCCCTCGAAACCATGGTTAAAAAGAAGATCTATACTACTCAAATAAGGAATAAATGGCTCTTGGAGTTGTTCATAAGCAGGATGATCGTATTGGTGGTAGAAAAGATCCACCCCGCTTTTTACGATCTCCCCCCCAGGGGTTTCTTTTTCGATGTATTCGGCAGAACCCGGCGCGGCCAAATAGCTTTTGCTAGCAACCGCTTGGCACAAGCTTGCCACCAGGCTATCCTTTTTACCCGTTATCCCTTGTAAGTCATGGCTGGAAATAAAATTATCTTTCATGCCTATCGCCAGCGCTATGGCTTTAATCATGCTTGCATTGAGGTCTCCTAACGATGAGTACGAATGAAAAAGACGTGTTTCTATGAAAGAATAAACATCATCGAAATAACGGCTTTTCTTGTAATTCATATACAGCGTTTTCACAATTTTGTTTCTCCAAACTGGGGAGGGATCTACCACGGCAGTATTGATCATGGTTTCATCGAAAGAGGCCGTTTTTTTTACGGGGACGTTGATATAATGCTCTTGCCTGTTCACCTTGATCCTGTTCCGCACTTGCCAGCTGCTTTTCACTAACTGGATATCGTCCAAGAAAATGAAAGTGTCCACCTGGTCGATCATATCAAAATAACCGATCCAAGGGAAAAAAGTAGGCTGCATAATGGCGCAGGTCATGGCTTTAGTTTTTGAATGGCCGAAATGAATTGATCCGTTATCCCCTCGACCACTTCAGCGGGAGAGGTTTTTGAGAAACTTTCGATCCTTCCAGTATCCTGGATTTGCGAATCGTAACCGTTCGCAAGGAGTAAGCTTTTAACTTTTTGCAACACTGCCGCAGGGTCATGACAAAAATCTTCGTAGCTGACCACCAGCTTTTTTTCACTGGGAACACCTGCCAATGACTTCTCGATTTTACGCTGTATAGCGTCTATTTGGCCCACAATCTGCTCAGCTACTGGCAAGTTTTTTAATGATCCATATTCGGCAGGTTTCGTGGAGAACCACGTTTCAACATCATCCATGTATTCCAGCCTGCCTTTAAGAAGAGATTTTGCGTTATCCAGCAGGTCTCTTTTGGTGTATAGAAATATGGCGTTTTTGAAGGTATCGTTCAAAAAATCGATCTGCAAGCTTAATGCCGGCGGGTTTTTGAATATCATGGGTTTTTCCATGATAGCTTCCATGGCAGCCACCTCTTTGAGCAGTAAGGTGGAATCGATCTTAGCTAATGAAGCTGGGCTCAACTCATGTGTTTCTTCGTAATGGAAAAATCTTTTCCAAAAATAACCAAATTCATGGGGCTCGTGGGGATGCTGGGTAAAACCATAATCCGAGGTGTATTGAACCTTCGCACCGGGTTTCAACAGGTCTTTAAAAAGAAGGCAACCCAGTGCAGGGGCATCCCAAAATTTGGCCACAAAGTTATTGATGTAGGAAAGGTCCAAATGATTGACGATCCCTTGCAACAACAACGTAGTGCCTGACCTGGGCGGCCCTACGATGAAAACAGTGGGGGATTCCGGGGCCACAAATTCTTGGATCAGCTCATTTTCAACAGCACTTAAATTAGCGTTTACCTGGTCCAAAACTTCATTAAATGGTTTCATGGCTAGAACAATTTTGCTATTTCTGCGGCAACTCGTTTCTTCCCATTAATATTTACCAACGGGTTTGGTGTCCTTTCCTTTTGCCAATCCATGTGCTCCATGTAGGCGATTATTTCAGATCTCAACGCCAGCAGGTGCCCCTCTTCAAAAGGACCGATATGACGAGCTAGCTTTACCCGGTCCAAGTATTCGGCTGAAATCCGCTCTCGCGGGGAGAAGCTAATGATGGCATTCGGGATGCCAAACACCGCCAGCTCCCAAGCGGTGAGCCCCCCAGACGTAAAAGCGATTTTACTTTTACGCATCAATTCGGCCATTTTATGGGTATCGATGTGAAGCTCATGAGGATAGCGAAAGTTTGTTTCTAAGAATGACAATAACCGGTCTTTTTCCTTGTAAAGGCTTCCTAAAACTATGATAAAATGAGCGCCGGGGAGAGGGATCGAATCCAGTACTTCCAGTAAAAACAACGTTCTTCCCGGCTCGTCAGAGCCACCGAAAGTGATCAAAATAGGTTTTTCGTAGGGGATCGGGGTATTTTTTTTCAAGGCCGCATCAAATGCTTTGTCCAGGATCACATAGTCAAGTCCCAGTAGCCTTTGGGTATGGGCAGCAGTTTTGTAATCCAACTCAAGGGCACGCGGATTTTGGTTATGAATGATATGGGCTTCATAATAATACCGGTCTGAAAAGGCGATATACATCAATTTAACACCTTTTTGAATAATGGAACTTTGTAAGCCTTCGCCGTGCAGGGATTCAATGTCACAGTCTACAATTATGATGAACTCATCCGCACCGGGGGTATTTGTTATCTCTTGAATACTAGCGAGGCAATCGTCCAAACTAAGGAGTTTGTAGGAATGCCCCGGCTGTTCTAGCAGGCGGCCGGGGGAAGAGTCTACCAGCCAAAAAAGAGGCGCGATGTTAAGAAGCTGCAACTCTTCTGCCAAGACTAGGCAGCGCTTTAGATGGCCGGTGCCCACGGAAACGTTACATTGCGTTATAAAAACCGCTTTTGCCATTTCACTTCTCTTTTTGCCGGACTGCTGCGTTGATCTCCGCCAGCCCCGGGTGATCGACCATCACCTGGATGATCTCTTGGTAGTTTTTATCTTCACAACCATAGTCTTCGATCAGCCTTTTAACCAGTAAAAAATCTTCCTGCTGGTCTACAGTGATACGAAAATGACTAAAATCATCCGTATGCCTTATGCTGCAATGTTCGATGTCGCCCGGTACATTTTGATGAAAATAAGGGGTAACGTGTTCTCTCAAATAAGGATCGGATGCGCGAAACTGCGCCTCTTCCAGCATTTGAAAGGAGAAGAGGCTAAAGTCGAATCCCCTGGGGAAGGTCCTTTCTATGGTATTGGAGATGAATAATCGCGATCCAAATCCCCTTTCTTCGAGCAGGGAAACCCCACGGGCTATTAACCCGGCATCTATTAGTGGGCAGTCCGAGGTGACACGGACAATAAAATCCAGGTCATTTTCTTTAGCACAGCTGTAATACCTGCACAGCACGTCCGTTTCGCTGCCCCTGGAAAAGCGGACTTGCTTTTGATGAGCGATCTGCACAATTTCATTGTCTTCCTCGTTACGAGTGGTCGCTACATAGACCGGTAGGTTCGCCTGCTGTAGCCGCTCTATATGATACTCCAGCAGTGTTTTTTTCTTGATCGGCAGCAGCACTTTTTTAGGCAGCCTTGAGCTGCCTGTCCTGGCCTGGGTAATAATTCCGATCTTCATTTAACTGTAAAACTGGTTTACACAAGAGATCACATAATCAATCTCTTGCTGGGTCATGGACGGGTACATGGGCAGGCTCAGGCATTGTTCATAATACCTTTCGGCCACGGGAAAGTCCCCTTTCTTAAATCCTAGCTGTTTATAATACGGCATATAATGCAAAGGAATGTAGTGTACCTGCGTGAAGATATTTTTTTGTTTGAGGTAATCGTAAAGTTCCTTCCTGCGCGAGGTAAGTATTACATATAGGTGTAATGCATGGAAGGCAGAAGGAGACCTACGGGGGAGTTTGATCGGTAACCCTGCAAAAGCCTTATCATAAGCATCGGCTATGGCATGTCTTTTCTGCAGGTTGGTTTCTGCTCTTTTCAGTTGGCTTAGGCCCAGCGCGGCTTGGATATCGGTGAGCCTGTAGTTATAGCCTAATTCGTGCAACTCATAGTACCAGCCTCCGTGATCTTCCTGCATCAATTCTTTTGACTTAGTGATGCCATGGGTCCTAAGGTTCAAGAGCCTTTTATATAATTTCTCATTGTTCGTAGTGATCATCCCCCCTTCGCCGGCGGCTATATGCTTGACAGGATGGAACGAAAAGATGGCTAAGTCGGTGTACTGGGCATTGCCTGATTTTTGCTGCTGCTGGTTAGCATCCGTGTAATAGCCCCCGGGGGCGTGGCAGGCATCTTCGATCGCCCAGAGCCCATACTGCCGGGCTAGTGCTTGGATCTCGGCTGTATTCACCGGGTGGCCTGTAAAATCAACAGGGATAACCCCTTGGAAAGTCCCTTTGGGATTTTCTTCCAGCATAGCTCTTAGCTTTTGCAAATCGATGCAATAGGTCTCCTCATCGATATCGCAAAATTGCACCTCCCCTTGTTGGTACCGCACACAATTGGCCGAGGCAGCAAAGGTTATGGGCGTAGTAATGACCCGCGATGAGGCATTGACCTCCAGGGCCATAGCGCAAAGATGCAGTGCAGCAGTACCATTGCTCACGGCCACGGCATACTTAGCGCCTATATAGTTTGAAAATTCCCGTTCAAATTCTGCAATTTTCGGCCCTTGGGTCAAAAAATCCGACTGTAAGACCTCGACGACCGAATCTATATCTTCACGTGTAATTTCCTGTCTTCCGTATGGGATCTTCATCACATCAAACCTTAAACCCGGGATTTACATGCTTTACAATAGCCTGCCTGATCTCATCAACACTCAACCAATCGGTATTGGTGCCCGAACTGTAGTTAAAATCATTCACTACGTAACTCTTACCATGCCTTTCTTCATGACGGGCTTTTTGCACTTCACTTCGCACCGGCAGGATCAGGTAATAATGCTCCGTTTCTAACGTGTTGTAAGCATCCGCTTTCGTGATCATTTCCTCGTGGACCTTTTCGCCGGGCCTTATACCTACAATCTCATGTTCGGCCTCCGGGGCTATCGCTTCAGCCACATCTTTCACCCGGTAAGAGGGGATCTTAGGCACAAAGATCTCACCGCCAATGGACCGGTCCAACGCGTTCATGACCAAGTTTACACCATCTTCCAGGGATATACTGAACCGGGTCATGTTAGGATCTGTGATCGTGAGCCGTCCAGCCTGTTTTTGTTTTAAAAATAAAGGGATAACGGACCCCCTGGACCCAAGAACATTCCCATACCGGACTATGGAGAACTTACAGTTCCTCACCCCCTTCACATTATTAGCCGCTATGAAGAGTTTATCTGAACACAACTTGGTGGCGCCATATAAATTGATCGGCGCAGCCGCTTTGTCTGTTGACAACGCCACTACATTTTCCACCCCGCTATCTAAAGCCGCGTTGATCACATTTTCAGAACCGATTATGTTCGTGTTTATGAATTCAAACGGGTTGTATTCTGCTGCAGGCACTTGTTTAAGCGCGGCGGCATGTACGACAATGTCTACTCCCTCGAAGGCCCGGAAGAGCCGGTTGCGGTCCCGAATGTCGCCTAGGAAAAAACGCACCTGGTTGTACTTATCCTTGGGATAATCCAAGGACATTTCATATTGCTTTAACTCGTCCCGGGAAAAAATTATGAGTTTCTTGATGGTAGGATGCCGGTGCAAAACTTCACGGACGAATTTGCGCCCAAAAGACCCCGTACCTCCTGTTATCAGTACCGTTTTATTCTCTAATTGTAGCATTTACTTCGATAATTTCATGCAAAATATCCCCGGATCTGATCTTGTCTGCAATTTTATGCTTAGCGTGAAAATCCGCGAGATATCGATAATACGTTTTTTTCAGTAAGGTTAAGTTTTTCAATCGAAATCTTTCAAAGATCCAGATAGTCTTTTTAAACTTTGGCAATCGCCGGAATATTGCCTTTACATACACGAATTTGCCCAGGTGCATGAGCCCGTACATGATGCGGTACCGGGCAGGCAACTGGATGGTTTTGGAGTTCATTTGTTTCCTTGGCATCACCTTTTCGAGGTAGTGCCCTGCACGGATGTGGTTGAATCCATCGGCGAAACCAATGGTATCTTTGATCAATTGCTGTCTTTTGGCCACAAGTTCCTCCGAATGGAAAGCCGCGATGTCACCCTCCTTGAAAAATTCGTCCAAATAGCGTTGAAGCTGGGTGTAGTCATTGGCAATCAAGGACCCCAAATACAGTTTATCTCTTTTGAAATCGGGATCGGGATTGATCAATAGCGTAGGGCTGTCTTTCATCACCCATGACTCCATCGTGGTGGTACTTTCAAACGCCATCCAAAGATCAGAAGCGCTGATCAAATCATGGATGGGAATACCTTCTTTGAGGTACACCACGTTGTCATGATCCTTCAGCCGGATCATCTCGTTCATCCCCTCCCCTACGATTGACGGGTTAGCTTCATTGGGGTGTCTTTTGAACAAAAAAAGTATGTCGGGGTTATTTTCAACGGTCTTTTTCAAGATGGATTCCACCTGGTACATTTGATCTTCCATCCATTTTAGCCTCCCGGGGTTATCCTTATGGAGATATTGAATTTCCTGCCGCCCTTGCTTATTGAATAATTTACCAAACGCCCACCCAGCATATCCTATCACTTTACGATACTGTCCCTTACCTAGCTTTTTCAACAGCTCCTCTTTTTGGGCAAATTGGTAAATGCTATAGCGGTCAAAGCCCAAAGCCCCGGTTAATACCATCTTGTCCTTGTAGGCCGGCAGTTTTTCGGTGAGAAAGTCCTTTGTTCTTTGTGACCAATGGCATACATAAGCCTGGTAGATCAATTTGTCTTTGTTGTACCCCCAGTAGTTAAAAGTACCGTCTGTTCTAAAATTGCCTTCCGAAATGAGGGTAAACAAGGGGATATCGTTCTTGTATGACCATTTGGAGATCTCGTAATAAAGCGGTGAGCCGATGGCGTTAGGCAAAAGCACTAAAGCTGGTTTTACGCGCTGAATTGCATATACATCCCATACAAAAGCGAACTCTACCGAAGCCTCCAGGTAGGTTTCGGCATAGTAGACCAGGGGCATTATAATTTCGACATCACGGCCTTCTTCATGGTCTAGGAAGGCTAGTACTTTTGTTTTAGACATAAAAAACTAAAGACATGGATTCTGCAAAGTTCTACAACTTTGCATTAGAAGCTTCATACCCGGCCAAAAGTTTACCTCAACCTCATAGCCTCGCCAAAAATAAAGGTTATTAATATCCCTTCAAAAATCGTGTTCAATATCCAGTGACTAAAGCGCAGGTATTCCGAAGAAAATGCGAGCGGTTGTGCAGTGCGATGATGAAAACCTATTATTTCTAATAGAATACTTGCAAATTGGCACGAAAAATTGGGCCAGGCTTGGGAGTCATAAAAAAACAAACCGTTCGAAACACTGCTTACACCTACTTGGGGGTGCTGATAGGCTTTGTCACTACAGGTCTCTTATTTCCCCGGTTCCTTACCACCAGCGAAAACGGGCTTCTAAAACTATTGGTTTCTTATTCTATGGTTTTCGGGCAATTGGCCACATTAGGGATGAGCAATGTCACCATAAAGTTCTTCCCTTATTTTCGAGACCGGGAAAAAAAACACCACGGCTATCTCACGTTCATTTTGCTCATGAGCCTGGTCGGCTTTGCTTTGTTCCTGGGCTTGTTTTTTTTGCTGCAACCCTGGATCATCGCTCCCGGCGCTGGCAAAGAAGGAGCGGATCTTTTCGCCGGGTATATAACCGTCATCATACCCCTGACCTTTTTTACACTTTTGTTTAACAATCTTGATGCTTACCTGCGAGCTTTTTACAAAACGGTAAGTGGCTCTTTTCTCAAGGAAGTAATACAGAGAGCGATGGTGCTACTTTGCATTTCGCTGTACATTGCAGGCTTTGTTGGCTTTAAAGGATTTGTGATCCTCTACAGCATAGCGCTTTGTACCCCTAGTATGATCATGGTCGGGCTGATTGTGGCCAGCAACGAATTTCTCCTGTCCAGGGCAATGACATTCAAAAACCTTGTGGTAACGAATGATATGACCAAAGTGGCCTTTTTCGGACTGGTCACAGGCTTTAGTTACCTGGCTATCATCAACATAGATAGCATCATGATCAACCACATTGTGGGCACCTCGCTGACCGGGATCTATGCGATCACGTCCTATTTCGGGGCCTTGGTCTCCATCCCTTCGAGGGGGTTTGTCCGGATCGGGGCCAGTGTAATTGCCAATGCTTTCAAAGAAAACGACCTGGATACGATCGGTGATATTTATCATCGCAGTTGCCTAACGCAATTTGTAATCGGTGTCCTGATCCTTCTTGGTTTATGGCTGAATATTGATAATGTTTTCCAGGTCCTGCCCAGTTCCTATTTACCCGGTAAATATGTTATTCTTTTTATCGGTATCTCCAACTTGATCGTAATGGGAGGAGGGGCCAATACCATTATCATTGCCAACTCTCCTTTTTACAAGTTCAGTGCTTATGCCACGGTGTTGCTTGTTGTATTGACGGTTCTTTTTAACTGGATGTTTATTCCGCTCTATGGCATAAGCGGGGCTGCCTTTGCCTCGGCATTATCCATGTTTACATTCAACTTGGTCAAATTTTTGATTATCTATATCAAATTAAGATTACATCCTTATGACCTCAAATTTGTATACACATTGGGGATAGGCTTAATTGTTTACTTTTTAGTAAGTGCACTGCCACAGCTTCCAAATTTATTCCTGAACATCATTTGGATCAGCGGGGTAACTACTGTTCTTTTCCTGGTACCTGTATTGGTATTCAAAATCTCACCGGATGTGAATGATATGTACCGCAAGGCTTTGAAGCGTATCCCATGGAAATAGTACTTAAGTCCTAAAAAAGGCCAGTTCGCAATAAGGTCTCAATAAAAAAACTTGCCTAGAGAATCATACATTGTTTACTTGGGTTTGTTTTGCTCAGTATTTCTAGGTGCATTTGAGCATTGCTGGCAAAACTTCCCAGGCCACCAAAGCACCAAAGCTCTAAGGATCACTAAGAGATATCTTTTTTAACACCAACTATATCAGGTTAAATCTTTCCTGACAGCCCTTTTAATACTCTCAACAAGTTGACCCAAGTCGTTATCGTCTAAGAGGATGGGTAAGGAAACCGCTTCGCGGGCCAGTTTTTCCGCCATAGGGAAATCCCCCGCGGCATACCCCCCTTGTTTAAAGGCAGGGAGCTGGGGCAAGGCATTGGGATAATGGATGGCTGTTTCAATACCATTCAACATTAAATAACGTCTAAATGTATCCCTGTCACCAGGTTGGATAACGAACTGGTGAAAAACATGCTCACATCCATTGGGCATCGAGGGCAAAGTCAAAGGGCTGTCTTGCAAAGCCGCTTGCAGGTAATGGGCATTCGAAATACGCAAGCTATTCCACCGGTCCAAGTAGTTCAGCTTCACCCGCAACACCGCTGCCTGGATCGGGTCGAGGCGACTGGTTTTCCCAATGACCAGGTGTTCATCCCTTTTCCGCTGCCCGTGGTTCGAGATCAGCCGCACTTTCTCGGCTATCCCGGCATCATTACAGGTGACCGCCCCGGCGTCACCTAGGGCTCCCAAGTTTTTAGTGGGGTAAAAGCTAAAGGCCGCGGCAGCTCCCAAGCCTCCTACTTTTTTCCCCTTGTACATAGCGCCGTGGGCTTGTGCACAATCTTCGATCACCACGAGATCATGCTGCTTAGCCAGCGCCAAGATCTCATCCATACGACACGGTAGCCCATAAAGATGTACCGCAATGATAGCTTTTGTTTTGCTGGTAATTTGTTTCGATAGGGCTTGTGGACTTAGGGTATATTCATCTTCCAGTATATCCGCAAATACAGGGGTAGCTCCCACAAGGCTTACTGCTTCAGCGTCAGAGACCCAGGTCATCGCCGGCACGATCACCTCGTCGCCCGGGCCTATCTCATACGCTCTTAAGATCAGCTCTAAGGCATCCGTGCCACTAGCGCAACCGATGCAGTGCTTTATGCCCAGGTAGCGGGCAAAATCTTCCTCGAAAAAGCGTACCTCTTCGCCTCCAATGTACCACCCACTGGCTACTACACGGCCCACCGCTTCTTCAAGCTCCTGTAGAATAGGAGCATGGAACTTTTCTAGGTCGAGGAATTTGATCATTGCCATCATAAAATTTTTGACAATGCCCCAGAACAAGAAGTCATTGCCCGTTTCTACCCACTAAGATCTGTAGTACCTAGCCAAGTAATGAGGCGAAATACCTGCATAATAACCGAGTACCAAGAGCACATTTTTAAGTTCTTGGCGCACTACACCATTTTTCATAAATCGACGGGCCGAGGTACTGACGGCATGAGGCAGCTTGGTAAAGCTCCCTTTCTTCTTTATTCTCCGTACTAAATCTAAGTCCTCCATGATGGGGATCTCTTTGAAGCCGTTCAATTCCTTAAATGTATCACGCCGCACAAAAATTCCTTGATCTCCATACGTAAAGATGCTCATGTTTAACCGGCTGATCTTAGAAAATACATCGAGCCAAAAGTGCTCTTGGTCAAACTTAAGGAAAAAACTTCCGCCCACAGGGCTATGTTCCATGGCTTGTGTAACCAATGCCGCTGAATTTTCCGGGACCTTGCTGTCCGCGTGCAAGAACCATAAAATATCTCCCGTGGCCATCGCCGCACCATAATTCATCTGCTTTGCCCTGCCTGCCTCAGCCTGTAGCCATTTCACCCCATGGAATTCCCTCACTTTATCACCGGTAGCATCGGTACTTCCCCCATCCACTACAATGATCTCTAGGAAAGAATCATTACTGGTCAACTGTGACAACAAGCTCCCGATAACGCCGTCTTCATTCAGCACAGGTATAACAACCGAAATTTTTTTCATCATTTTTCAAACCAATGGCAACCCTTTTAGTCTAAAGGTAGTCTTGTTAATGATCGCATCATTGCACTATGTCCACAAACGAACACCTTAGTAGTGCGCTTTCGATCACTTAGCATCAAAAATGTACCTTTTCCAGGCATTCTGCATTATGGTACTGTAATTGATTAGGGATAATTGCCATGGCAAAACTTTTCAACAGGCGGAATTTTACTCTCATCCTCGGGTTCATCGTGGTGATCATTATCATCATTAGCTCTAGGATGATGGCATTGCCCTCATCATCTGCTGCCGGCGGTGAGCTGGAAAAACCACGGGTGGGGTTAAATGATCTCTCGTTGAAAAAAATAATGTATCTTGTTCAATCGCTTTAACCCTTACCACCATGAAAGTAAATCTACTGATCTTCTTATTGTGTCTATCTTCCACCCTGTGGGCACAGACCAATGAATTCAACTTAAGCGAAACCTATCCCATAGATCGGGAAGGTACCCTCATCCTGCGTACGGACGACGCAGATGTCACGATCACGGGTACGGATAGAACCGATGTGTACGTCAATATCCACCGTAAAGTAACGGTGAAGGGACTAAAATTTAGTGACGAGCGTTTTGAAGTAATCGTGCACAACGAAGGCGGGGATTTAGTGATCAAGGAAAGAACCCACGGGAGCGGTATTTCTATGATGGGATACATGCGTGAGGTGTATACGATAGACATCGAAACTCCCAAAGATGTTAACCTGGAAATAAGGGGGGATGATGATGACTATGTGATCAGGAATGTGGACGGCTCTATTTCACTAGATATCGACGACGGGGATGCCGAGTTCATGGGTTGTGACGGTAAAAATTTTCGCTTTTCATTTGACGACGGGGATATCAAGATGGACAAAGGAGCGGGAAAACTTTACTCTCGGGGAGATGACGGTAACCTGAGGGTGGATAATGCTAACTTTTATGACATCGAAGCAAGTGTAGACGACGGTGACATTGAAATAGAGACATCCCTAGCCGAAAACGGTGAATATAGTTTTAGAGCCAGTGATGCTGATATTGTACTTACCATTACCGCGGGCGGTGGCGATTTCAATATCCACCATGATGACACACGCATTTCCTATTCACGCGCCTTTGAGACGTTATACGATGAAGAAGACGAAACACGCCTAAAGCTACGGAATGGCTCCGCCAAAATAAAGATACGTGCTGATGACGCCCATATTCGTCTCAATGACATTACAGGACTTTAAATGGTGTTAAGTTAATTGTAATTAGACGATTAGCTATTTTTACCAACCTCGTTCTTAAGGTTGGCAGTTGACAATGGGCAATCGACAATCCTTTATTTTTTTTTTGCCCACTGCCTTTTGCCGACTGCCGGCTGATCAATACCTAGAACATAGCTCATCCTATAAACGATATGTCAGTTGAGGCCTAACTTAATACCAGGACTACTTTTCCAGGTTTAAATAATTGAAATGAGTTTTTTAGCTTCAAACCTATTGCCAGCGAGTTGCAAAGGATGAGTGGATCCACGTCCTGTTATAAATTTATCCAAAACCCATACCTAAGAACGTCATTCCTTACTTTATCACATCGTCATTCCTTGCAGCCTGTGCGTTGGGCTCGGCGTGACAAGGAATCTGCGAAGTCGTGAAACGAAAACCCAGTACACCCAAAAAGAGGGTTCACGTCCAGCGACACAGCAGATTCCTGCTCTCGCGCATCGCTCACCCTGCAGGGCCGGCAGGAATGACGATAAAGAAGGTTTTGTTGTTTTTGATAAAGATGCCTAACCGACCTCTCTATCATTAAATACCTGTTTATTTGATAATTGAATGTAACAAAGTAGGATTAGGGCATTACAAAAAATTCAAGTGGCGTATGGAGGGGAGACCTCCAGGAACAGCGCGGTCCATTTGAGGCCTGTGGGCAATCAACCTATAGGGGCCGGGCAGTGCGTTTTGCGGGGAAAATGGGCTTGGTTGCTGGCGCCCTTTTCTTTTGGTTCGCTTTCTTTCCCCGAAGGGATGCCTATGCATGGGCGCGCAAAAGAAATGAAAACTGGACTTAGAGCCACAAAATCCTGCTTAAACTGATCATTTACAGGCTGGCACTACCCGAAACATTGTAAAATATAATCCCAATTCGCCAAAATTAGACTTTTTACCATCAAACCTAATTTTCAAGGTTCCCTGATTAAAAAAACTAGTAGCAGGTCTCTCTCCTTTCCTAATGTAGCATCTTTTGTATACGAAAAGCCTGCCAGCTTTAACAGAACCTTATTCGAAATCAAATACCACACCGGCTATTCTTCCGCAGGAAACGGCTGTTTTTTAAGAATGGACTCTTTCTCCGCCCCTTCCAGCCCCAAGTCGGCTACATACTTTCGTGGTGTAGGCCGGTGTAAAGAAAGAAGGAACAGCAGGGAGACATAAGCTACGATCAAAACAGCAGATGTAGTGAGAAAAAGACCCCCCACGATCAAAGCCGCCAAAGCGCCAAGTGCCACATAGCTCCTAACGCTGAGTGTCAAATAACTCTTCAATTTGGTTTGGAGGCCGGTGGAGTTCCTGATGGATTCCAGTTGACGCTTATACGTAGAATAAACATAAGCGATAATGGCAATGCTGATCAGCACAATACCAAAATTGATCACATGCACCAGCCAGCCATACGTTATGACCGGCGACAGCGAATTATGCTTCATTTCCAAGAAAATGTAGACAAACCCTGCCAAGGGAAGAGCGATGGCCACGTGAAACCATAAACTGACCTGTTGGTGAAAAGCTTCCGCACTTTTTAAGGCTTTATCTTGCATTTTACCGGCTTGTAGACTTATGGTGTATTTTTAAAAGCTTAATATTACCCATATTCTTTCAAGGGTTAAAACCTAATTGTATCCCACATGCCGTTGTAAAAGAATTATATTTTAGTAAATGGTATTTTTTAAGAATAAAATAGGCTTATTAAGCTTTAAAAATAGTCTTTAATTCTAAAAAATACGCAAAGCAAAGTATTTACTTCATTCCAAAACAATTATGCTTATTTTTGTGGCATGTTATCTGTGGAACACTTAAGCCGTAAAGAGCAGGTGATCAGGAAGGCAGCCGAACTTTTCCGCGAACACGGGTATGCGGCTACTTCCATGAGAGATCTTGCTAATGCGCTGGGCATTGAAGCGGCTTCCCTCTATTCCCATATTAAATCCAAGGAAGAAATATTACAAAGTTTGTGTTTCGGTATGGCTGATCTTTTCCGTGATTCCCTGAACGGGGTGGAGATCATGGATATTCCATATTCCGAAAAGCTTAGGAAAGGGATCATCGGACATATCCAGGTGATGGCAAAGGATTTGATCGCCTCGGCTGTGTTCATGAACGAGCATCGTCATCTAAGCCAGCCTTACTTGCGAGATTTCCTGTTGCTCAGGATCAATTACATCAATCGTTTTAAGAAAATCATTGAAGGAGGTATACGTTCAGGTGAGTTCCGCGAGATCGATACCAAACTGGCCGTCATGACCCTTTTTTCATCCCTCAACTGGATGCCCAACTGGTATGATCCCTCGGGGATCATCAATCCCTCGGACCTTGGCAATCAATTGGCAGACATGCTAATTGATGGTTTGAAGAACAAATAAGTTAATCTTTTGTTGTATTTTTAGGTTTTAAAACGATTGCACTATGTACGGAGGAGGAAATACGTTTGAACATATCAAGTCCAACGGGCTGGAAGAGGAAGATCCTAAAAAATTAGCAGAATTTGAAGCGCGTATCGACCGTGGGGAGAAAATAGAACCGCAAGATTGGATGCCGCAGCTCTACCGGAAGCAGCTGATCCGGATGATCGAGCAGCACGCCCATAGCGAGATCATTGGTGCCTTACCAGAAGGGACCTGGATCACCCGCGCCCCGGGTTTTAAAAGAAAACTGGCCCTTATGGCCAAAGTGCAAGACGAAGTAGGCCATGCACAACTGCTCTACAGCGCTGCTGAAACCCTTGGGAAATCCCGGGAGCAAATGATCGACGATCTCATTTCTGGAAAATCCAAATATTCCAATATATTCAACTACCCAGCCTTTACCTGGGCCGACTCATGTTTTATCTCCTGGCTCGTAGACGCCGGGGCTATTGTTAACCAATTGGCCAACGCCCGGGGCAGTTACGGCCCTTACTGTCGTGCACTGGAAAGGATCTGTGCGGAAGAATCGTTCCACCTCAAGTACGGTCACCACTGTGTGATCCACATGGCTACCGGTACAGCCAAACAACGGCAAATGATGCAAGAGGCCATTGATCGCTGGTGGCCCCCTATGATGCACTTTTTCGGGCCTTCGGATAAGATCTCCGTCCACACCGAAATATTGATGCGATGGAAAGTAAAAATGGGTTCCAATGACGACATGCGTAACCAGTTTTTGGATATGTACGTGCCCAAGATCTGGGAGCTGGGATTTACGATACCCGATCCCAATCTTAAGAAAAACGAAGCCACCGGGAGATGGGAATATACCGAGCCCGACTGGGAAGAGTTTAAGCGAGTGATTAATGGAGACGGGCCTTGCAACAAGGAGCGACTAGCCGTAAGAAGGACCGCTGAAGAAAGAGGCCGGTGGGTAAGAAAGGCACTTTTAGCGCCCAAGAGCCAATATGTGATCCCATTGGCTTAACTAGGTGAACTCTTTCTTGAGAACACCCTAGCCGTTATTATTGGACCCCGGAGAAGAAACTTTCAAGTGATGGCTATGCGGTTCATGCCCGTAGAGGTTAATACGCTTGTTTTTTAAGGATACAGACGCACCTAGAGATTGCAGGCGGTTTACTTTAGCACAATTGGAAAGATATCCCTTTCCGTCTCTTTCGAAATTCAGTATTGGATGATCCTCGCTTAAGGTCGCAGGACGGGATTGTAAATAATCATAACTTTTTAACTGCCAAGGATCATCTCCACAAACGATTGCATAACGTTGACAAAAAAGGCATCTTTGTAGATCTTATTTTTGTATTGGATGAAATCACTAGACCCAAGGGTAAGCCGGTTGAACATACCGGATCAGCCACCACAACTTGAATCCAAAGTTCCGTTAGATCAACTAGGAACTTTTGAGGTATTTCTTCAACTGAAGGAGGGAAAACCCTACCACCATGTAGGCGCGGTCCATGCGCCTAACAATGAAATGGCTTTTGTTTTTGCCAAGGAGCAGTTCAGCAGGAGGCTTATTTGTTCTGGCCTATTCGTAGTGGAGACAAGGAACGTGAAGGTTACACGCTTTACCGAAGGAGAGGATACGGTTTACAATTACATAAGCGAAACGTTCAATGAGGAAGGGGAATCGCAGGTCTTCGAGTTTTTTCATCTTAATCGCAGGGGAAAGCAGCATGAGCATATCGGCAGTGTCGAGGCCAGGAATTATGACGAAGCCTTGGCGCTGGCTAAACCTGAATTCATCAATGAAAAGCCTGTTTTCAATGTGTGGGTGGTAAAAACATCGGATATTTTGTTTAACGACGACGAAGATAAGATCATCTGGGACACGCTGCCCGAAAAGAAGTTCAGGGATGCTATCGCCTACAAGGCTGCAGACAAATTAAAAGAATTCAAAGAAAAACAGCAGGAAGCCCTATGATCGACGAAATCGCGCTAAAAGAATTGATCTACAAGATGGCGGACGATCTCTTGATCCTAGGCCATAGGAACTCGGAGTGGACAGGGCTCGGCCCTTTATTGGAAGAAGATATCGCCTTTTCGTCAATGGCGCAGGACAAAGTAGGTCAAAGCTACGCTTTGTACCAGCTACTCCATGATTTAGGAGAAAATGATCCTGACACCGTGGCTTTTATGCGTAACGCGGAGCAGTTCCATAATTGCCAGTTCGTAGAATTACCCATTGGAGAGTACGATTTCAGCCTGGTGCGGCATTTCCTTTATGACACCGCTGACGCACTCCGTTTCGAAATGCTGAGCAACTCTGCGTATGAACCTTTGGCCCTGCTGGCTAAAAAGATAAAAGGGGAACTTCGGTACCACACCATGCATGCCGATATTTGGATCAAGCAGTTAGGCGCTGCCACAGAGGACAGTATAGGACGACTGCAGGAGTCTTTGATCCAAGCCTTCCCTTATGCCTTGGGGATCTTTGAGCCCTCTGAATATGAAGATCAAATTAAAGCCGATAAAATATTCGAAGGAGAAGAAATACTTCAAGAGCGTTGGATGGACAAAATAAGCGCTGTTATAGGTTCCACTGCCTTAGCATTACCCGACCTAGGCACCATCACGCCTGTATACGGAGGGCGAAAAGGTGACCACACAGCGCATTTACAACCACTTTTGGACGAAATGTCTGAAGTTTTTAAAATCGATCCTACGGCCGATTGGTAGAACTACGAGCCTAGGATACATGTTATAACATATGATGACGATCACAGAAGAACAAGTATCAGGATGGTTGGAAGCTGTGAAAGACCCTGAGATTCCTGTTTTATCGTTGGTGGATTTAGGGGTGATCACAAGCATAGACATTGCCGGGGAAAAAGTAAAAGTAACCATGACACCTACCTTCGTGGGATGCCCGGCCATCGACTACATGAAGAAAGACATTGTAGAGGTCCTGCAAAACCACGGGATAGACCAGGTGGAAGTAGAGGTTAACTTTGAGCGGCAATGGAACTCTAACATGATTAGTGAAAGAGGCCGTAAGGCTTTGAAAGAATTCGGGCTGGCACCGCCCCCGAAACACGACCTCATAGTAGACATCGACATTCTCCAACATGTAGAATGTCCCAACTGCGGCAGTACCCAAACCGTGTTAAAAACACCTTTTGGCCCTACCGCCTGCCGCTCCATCCATCACTGTGAAAATTGTAAAGAAACTTTTGAACAGTTTAAACCCCTTTAAACAAAAATAAGAGGTAAACAAAGAGCTATAATAAGACTTAAAGCTGTCAAAATGTAAACTGGGCCGTCTATTGTTGACTAAAACTAGGAATAAGCCACATTAGAAAAATATGAACTGGGGCAAGAAAATAGGGTTTTTCACGGCATTTCTCATCCCTGCCACGGCCGTCACCGGGTATTACCTAGGTGGCGGATGGAATTATCTTGCTATTTCGTTAGCCTTCTTCATTATCCCGGCGCTCGATGTGATGTTTGGTACTGACCCGGCCAATGTACCCGAAGAAAAGATCAAACAAGTATCCGGGGAATTTTTCTACCGGTTCGTTCTTTATTGCTGGGTTTATTTCCAGCTTGCTTTTATGGGCTGGGGGTTCTACGTCGTGGCTTTTGGCCAGTTGCACTATTGGTGGGAATGGTTTGGGTTCGCGTTGTCATTCGCGTTAGTCACCGGGGGTATAGGGATCACGGTGGCCCATGAGCTAGGACATAAAAAATCAAAACTGGAGCGATTTTACAGCAAGGTACTCCTGATGACGGTGTGTTATATGCATTTTTACATCGAACATAACCGGGGACATCATGTACACGTAGCCACCCCGGAAGATCCAGCTACCGCAAAAAAGGGAGAAAACTTTTACACCTTCTGGGTGAGGTCCGTTTTTAAGGGCTACATACATGCGTGGAAGCTAGAAAATGAGCGTATGAGGAGGAAGGGACACAATGTGTTCTCATCACGTAATGAAATGATATGGTTCACCCTCTTACCTTTATTTTTCTGCGCGTTGGTGACGTTGGGTTTCAGTTTGTACGCTGGCTTCATCGTATGGCAAATCCCTGCCTTTTTCTTTGCCCAAAGCTTATTAGCCTTTACCCTGCTGGAGCAAGTGAATTATATTGAACATTATGGGATCGTCAGAAAAGAAATAGCCCCGGGCAAATATGAAAGAGTGAACCCTGTACATTCTTGGAATGCCAGCCAAATCGTGAGTAACTTCTTTCTCTTCCAATTGCAACGCCATTCTGACCATCATGCCAATGCCATTAAACGGTACCAAGTGCTATATCACTACGACGAAAGTCCGCAGCTTCCCACGGGATATTCCGCTATGGTCATTCTCTGCCTCCTGCCTCCCCTTTGGTTTTCCATTATGAACAAGAGATTGGAAAAATGGTACGGTCATGATCAAGTATTAAACGAACAAGCACACCCTTAACCGATCAATAATTACAATCTTGACTTTTTTGTTTCGTCCCACACGCCTGCGTGATGAAAGATCCGGCAAAATAGAAGTAACAAAACTAATTTTCTAGGGCAGCCCAACTTTCTAGTTTTACTTTGTCACATTCAATTATTTAACCTAGATTATGCAATAGGGATCAGGAAATTGGCTAATTAGTTGGATTAGCTGTAATGAATGCTGATTTTGATGAAGAATCACTTTCACCAAAATGGTTA
>JANQLQ010000113.1 GCA_028280565.1 Fulvivirga sp. | reverse complement strand
CGTTTTCTTTTGGGCGTGCAAAAGAAAATGAAAACCGGGCTTAGAACCACAAAACCCCGCGTATACTGCTCATTGCGAAGATAGCATTACCCGAAACATTCTAAAAATGTAGCTTAACTTACCAAATTAAACGTTTTACTCTCAAAGCTAATTTTCAAGGACGCCCTTTTATAGGATCATGGGGCACAAACGACAACGCCCGGATTACAAATCCTATTGCCTCGATCAGTACGCATTACGCTGCGCTAAATGCGCACTAGGTGAAGAGTTGAAATTCAAGTGGCGTATGGAAGGAGAACATCCAGAAAAAGCGCTATGTCCTACTCAAGACTCAATACTCACGACTATAGACTGAACGCTAATGATGGTCACTTCGCTTACGCTAATATCATTACAATACAGGAAAGCCGAGGTCCATGCTGCGGGATTGATGAGCCTGATCGTGCGGATATGTATCTTGTTACAGTCCTTCAAGCGCAGGAGCATAGGCCTGCCCGTGTCTTTGAAATGTGCCGGGTAGCCATTACCGTCAATCGTTCCATAGCCTTCAATGGCAATCGACGTTGCATTTTCAGCACAGACCAGGCACCGGTCCCTATGACTACTCATTTTTATACATGATACGATGGGTGTCAGTGGTATAATCGTCATAATTGGGGCTACCCATGAGCGTGGTGCCATTGTCCACATGCAAGGTTACATTGCTTTCCAGGTAAATGGTGCCAATGACGTAAGCTCCACCGCACTTACCATCACAGTGCCGCCACCGTTTGCCGTACACGCGTCAATGGCTTGTTGTACAGCACGTGTATTGATCGTTTTTCCATCATTTACTGCCCCGTAAGTCATGATGTAATAGGTCCTGGCGCCTGCGGCAAAAGGTAGGAATAAAGCTAGGGTGAATGCTATTCTCTAGAGTTCCATATTTTTAACTCGGTCTAAATCATTTTTGTGATCATCAAAAGATCATGCCTTATTGGGGCTTCCCCAGCTCGGTAGTGTTCCAATCCCACAAAGGCCTGCTAATGTAGTAAGTAATAGCGGTTTTTATCAAGTCAGGCCTTTGCCAAGGAACGAAATGATTCATCCCTTCCTCGAGTACGATCTTTACTTCCGGGGAGTTTACCAACTGCTCTTTGGCAAAATCGGCATTGCCCGCCGGGACCAGCTTATCCTCAGTGCCCTGGATCACCGTCACGGGCGCTTTGATATTTTCCCAGAGGGGCATCATTTCTATAAGTTCATCTTCCAAGAAATAGATCTCGTCATTCGTCACGCGGAACGAGGTAGGGAGTATCCACCGTAACAAAGGAGTATAGAGCGGGGCCCTGAACCAGTCTTCGTTAGGCTCAAGGTCAGGATCAATGGACGGCGCCACCATGATCAAAGCATCCACCAAGGCGGGATAGTCCATCGCCATCCTGGCGATCACTGGGCCACCCAAAGAATGCCCTACCAGGATGTTAGGTGTGTTTTTGTGCTTCTTCAAGACAGGGGCCATGAGTTCGGCCTGCCTTTTTAAGGAGTATTCGCTTTTACCAAAATTAGAATGACCATACCCGGGGCGGTCTATCGATACGAGGCAAGCTTGGTCCAAGAGGGACGTGTCCGCTAAAAAATCAACAAAAGCGGACCAAGAGCCCGGCGCCCCGTGGAAAAAAATCACCGTGGGTTTACTATCCTCACCAGCACTCACGTAGCGGATCGTACGATCATCTACCTGCAAGTCATTAGTTATGGGCTTCACCGGCTTATCAGCAAAGTATTTTGCCATCTCTTTTTGGCTCATTCTAAAGCTGAAACAGCCGGAGGTAAACTGGAAAACAAAAAAAGTAGCAACGCCGAGGATCAAAAACCGGGCGACTCTTTTCTTCACCCGTTTATTCATTACCCGCCGGGTACAATAGCTTGGCGTAGTGCTGTGTATCACCCAAAACCTCGATAGCACGGATAATATCAGGGTCATCGTCAAAAGACGTTTCTATCGATCCTTTTTCAAAATGGTACCGGGAGGCAATCTCCTCTTCCAATAGTTTTGAAATTTGATTTTTGAAATCGTCCAGGTCATTTTGTTTGCTTTCAGCCACGGTCGCTTCCAAGGAGTATAATTGGTCTTTGATCCTTTCGTAGTATTTTTCCTCCTTGGCTCGTTTCATGAGCCTGTCCAGGTTACGCTCTACGTTAGTGGTATAATCGTAGTCTTTGTCCTTCAGCCACTTCTTAAAATCCGAATATTCGGCCGGGGTCAGTTCGAAATTTCTTGCCGTGGACTTGTCCGGGTGCTTATAGAAATACTCCGTGGCGTAGTCAAAAATGTGCCCTTTTACGTAAAGAGAATGTGCAATGGGAGATAGCGTTTCTTTAGCTACCAATACGTCGGGGTCTACCCCTCCACCGTCATACACCGGTCGATCATTCGTAGTTTTAAATTCCCTTTTAAGGCTGTCCGGCACTTTTCCCACGCTACCATCCGCATTTCTATGGCTGTAATCCAAGGCCTGTATACAGCGGCCGCTAGGGGTGTAGTACTTAGCCGTAGTCACTTTCAACTGCGAGTTATAGGACAATGGACGGGTGATCTGTACCAGGCCTTTTCCAAATGACTTTTGACCTATGACTACCCCCCGGTCATAATCTTGGACCGTGCCCGCCACGATCTCGGAAGCCGAGGCGCTAGCGCTATTGATCAGGACTACCAGTGGGATTTCGGTGTCTACCGGTGCGTTCAGGGTTTTGTAAACGGCATTGTTCTCCGTTACTTTCCCCTTAGTAGAAACCACCTCTTTACCTTTGGGCACGAAAATATTGACAATGTTAACGGCTTCGATCAGCAATCCTCCCGGGTTACCCCGTAGATCCAATACGATTTTTTCAGCCCCTTGCTTCTTAAGCTCTACTACAGCGTTCTTCACCTCCTTACCTGCTTGCATCTTAAACTCCGTCAATTTTACATACCCTACATCCTCGGAAACCATACCGAAATAAGGCACATTGTCCAACGTGATCTTTTCTCTTTTGAAGTCAAGGGTGATGGGCTGCTCTTCGCCAAATCTTTTTACCGTCAGGCTGACCGCTGTATTCGCCTGCCCCTTCATCAATTCACTTGTTTCCTCACGCGTGAGATTGTATACGTCTACATTATTGATCTTCAATACTTCGTCACCGATCTTCAGGCCATTTTTTTCCGCGGAATACCCCTCCATGACCATGACCACTTTAATTTTACCATCCAAGGTACTGGTGATAGCCCCAATACCGCCGTACTGGCCGGTACTTTGAGTCCTGAAGTTTTCGATATCATCCTCCGGGATATAATTGGTGTAAGGGTCGAGAGACTTCAGCATGGCATCGATCCCCACTTTGATCACCTTGTTGGGGTTTACTTCATCTACATATAAAGTGTTCACTTCTTTGAAAAGCGTAGCGAAAATATCAAGGTTCTTGGCGATTTCGAAGTAGCGCTTGCCCGGGTTGGTGAAAGACGCTAGGGCTACAAAAATAATAGCCAAGACAGCTACGGTTATTGATATTCTTTTGAATGCTTTCATTATACTCTCTTTTCTAAAAAACCTCGATCCTAAATCCCTTCATAAGATAACGTATACTTTTCCATTTTAGTTGATCAAAACAAAAATCAACCCTTAGGCAGACCTGTTTCCATTCAAGAATTAAACACACTGTGAATGTATGATTTTCTTTCGGACGGGTGCGCCAAAGAGTCTTTTAAAAGGTCCAGGTGATTCAAACGTTCTTCATGGAAATCCCCTTTAACTTCCAGCTCGATACCTGTCTTCTCCGCGTGTATTTTAAAGTCATCGAGAATTTCTACCACATCCGGGTGGATGTATTTGGAAGCCGTGGCATCTAAGATCACTACACTGCCCGTGGGTATCACACTTAATGCCTGCATGATACCAGCTTTATTCAAAAAGGTAACGTTCTCACCAAGCTTGATCTCGATCGGCTTACCGGGTTGGTGATCTTCCTTAAAGCTAAAGGGTGTTGTAAAGTTTTTGTACAAAATCAGGAAGACAGCCACCGCCAGTCCAATACCGATCCCTACGAGCAGGTCAGTAAATACGATCCCCAATATGGTGATCAGGAACGGGTAAAACTGGGCATTTCCTTTGCGTACCATTTCCTTGAAAAGGGAAGGTTTGGCTAGTTTGTACCCTACTAAGAATAGTATGGCGGCCAGGCTTGACAAAGGGATCATGTTCAGGATGTTAGGTATGAACATTGCGCTGAACAGGATCAGGATGCCATGGGTAAAAGCGGCAAGTTTGGTTTTACCTCCTGACTGTATATTGGCGGAGCTTCTGACGATCACTTGCGTGACAGGCAGTCCCCCAATAAACCCGGAGACAATATTACCGGCTCCTTGGGCCAATAGTTCCCGGTTGGTAGGGGTAACATTCTTATCCGGGTCTAGTTTATCGGTAGCTTCTACACAGAGGAGCGTTTCTAAACTAGCGACTATGGCTATGGTAAAGGCCGTGATGAGGATATCCCAGGTGAACACTTCACTCCAATCCGGCGATGAAAACAAGGCTAAAAACCCACCCGCCTCTTTGGGTAATGGAATATTCACCATCTCGTCCGTAGCTAACTGCAGGCCGTCGTTGGCCGAAAAATACCGGCTAAGCAATATTCCTACTACCACCACTACCAATGGGCCTTGGACAAGCTGGAAGAGCTTTCTCCGCTTCATGAAGCTTTGCTCCCACAGGATCAAGATACCCATAGAAACGACTGTGATAATAACGGCTGCCGGGTTGATGTCCTGCAGGGAAACGATGATCTCCGTAAAGGTGTTCTCCCCGTCTCCCTGGAAGAATCCTAAAAAACCATCGGGGATCACATCGTGACCTAAGGCATGGGGGATCTGCTTTAAAATAATGATAATACCAATGCCGGAAAGCATTCCCTTGATCACGGAATTCGGGAAGTAATACCCAATGATACCTGCTCTTAGGAACGCCAGCCCAACCTGCAAGAAGCCCCCTATGACCAGTGCAGACAGGAATAGGGGAAAGCCCCGGTCCATATCAAACACGCCATTGGCGTCAGTGCCTAGTTTAGTGATAGAGTCAGCAACGATCACGGCTAACCCGGCAGCGGGCCCGCTCACGCCAATGTGTGAACCACTTATAAGCGCCACCACAGTGCCTCCTACAATCCCGGCTATGATCCCTGAGAATAACGGCGCCCCGGAAGCAAGGGCAATCCCCAAACACAAGGGTACCGCTACCAAAAATACTACTAACCCGGCTGGTAAATCGGATTTTATATGAGATAACATGTTTATTCGTTTAAGGTCGATGCAAAAAAGCATTACCTGCGGGAACAGGTTTTGCAATGTAAGTTTACAGGATGAAATGAGCGTGCCTTACCTCGGGGGGTGGAGATATAATTTCCGACACATATTCCTTCACGATAAATCGATGATTAAGAGACCATAACATCAAAGCTGTCTTATCCGGGTCAGTCGCTTTGCCTGGGAATACGTTCCTCGGGTACCCTTCGTATGAATCGGAGATTTCCTTTTTCTCCCCAGCGTTATCCTCACTTGGCAAGATCTCATCCATTTGACTGATCAACTCGATGGCCTTTTTAAGACCACCGGCATCTATAGGAGTGATCTCCAGCAAAAATGACAGGTCTATGCCATAAAACAGGAAGTAAAAAGCTAAAACAAGCGCTATCCCACGGGCAGGCTTCTTCTTTCCCTTACGTTTCCTCAAAATTATCATATGGTTAATTTCAACGTATCGAGAAACTATTTAGTTGGTTACCACGGTAATGCTGCGTGACAAGATACGATAGATAACCGGTAACCACTGATTTTAAACACTATAGTTACTACGAATTACCATTCCACTGGCAACTTCTTGATTTGAGAAGTAATAAGCAAATTATTTCGTGTGATCCAAATCATGGTTTTGAAAAACCGACAGGTTCTTTTAACAGGATAGCCTCTAAATGGAGCTGGAGATTACTATTAACGTGAACTCGATAAGAAAACAGGACTAGGTTAAAAAAATTCAAGTGGCGTGTGGAGGGGGGACATCCAGGAACAGCGCGGCACATTTGAGGGTTGTGGGCAAGCGGCCTATAGGGGCTGGATAGCGCGTTTTGAGGGGAAAATGGGCTTGGTTGCTGGCGCCTTTTTCTTTTGGTTCGTTTTCTTTTGGGCGTGCAAAAGAAAATGAACACGGACTTAGAACCACAAAATCCCGCGTATACTGCTCATTGCGAG
>JANQLQ010000112.1 GCA_028280565.1 Fulvivirga sp. | reverse complement strand
TACGTAGCTATGGCTATGCTCGTTTTTTGCGCCTTGACCTCCCACAAAATCTACGACCACCTTACCCGCCATTTGAGACTTGACACGACACTAGGATTCGTTGCGAAAGGACAAAGTGCAAGAATATCAAGGGCTTAGGGTTATTTTGACACGGAGGCATAGTCATCATTATGGTGAGTATCAAAATGTTCATAAGTACTTGAGATTGAAGCAATTTGTTCTTGTAGTAGAATCCTAGTGCATAATCCAGGTTCAAGGAAACGAGGAAGCTTACCAGGCCATGAGAAAGGCGAAAAGTAACTACGATCCTGCTATGGTCCTTGGTGTTATCGGGGGCGCCCTGGTAGGTTAGCCTTTGGGTACGGCTATTGGAGGCGGGGATCCAAACTGGACATTGGCGGCGATCGGGGGTGCATGTATTATTGGAAGCATCCCCCTCGGCAGTGCTTTTAACAAACATGCCATCCGGGGCCACCGACTTATACAATGGAAAAGAGCTTACTCCTGCATCTGCACAACTGTACTTTGGCCCTACGAACAATGGGTTAGGGCTAGCATTGAAACTATGAAACTACGAAGTATTGCAGGGTTCTTTTAGCTTCTTGTTGCCCGTGGTTTAAGATCAGTAAGCTCTTCAATTTTGACAGCCCGGTCCTCTTCAATACTTTTCCGGGCGGCAATGCCTACGAGGATGGACATGGCGCCATCCCGTGACCCGGCAGAATGCCCAAGAGGATCGGGTGCCTTAGGGTCCACAAAGATCTTATGATGCAGCCTTTTATCACCTCCACCATGCCCGCCTTTTTCACGGATCACTTTTACTTGCTCATAGTCGCCGAAGTTATCCATCACCAAGATCTCCTCGAAATCCTTCGCTTCTTTATCTTGTGCCATCTCCTGGGCGTGCAATTGGTCTTGGGCTTTCTTTTCTTCCTTTCTCCAAGGTATGCCGTCCCACGCATCGATACGCCCTTCGAAGCCATTAAAGGCAATCCTCATACCCTCATACGGGGAATAGGTGGTAAGAGAGTAATTGACGAGTACATCATTGGCATACCGTATTTGTGCTGACATCCTATCGTAAGTATCAATATCTTCACGCCAAACGCAACTATCACGAATATAGCCATCATGATGCTCGTTGTTGGTGTACAATTTCGTGTAGAGCTTGTTTTCCGTAATGTCCCAGTAAAACTTACACTGGTTTTTGTATGTGCAGCTTCTACAGTTCTTCCCTCGGAAACTATGGTTTCTGCCATAATGCTCTAGTGCCCCGTATGCACGAACCTCCATGGGCTCGGAATTCAGCCACCAGTTGAGCAGGTCAAAATGATGGGTAGCTTTATGGACCCAAAGGCTGCCCCCGTACTGTTTGTAGGCATGCCACCTCCGGAAGTACGACGCCCCATGGTAGACATTAAGGTACCAATTAAAGTCCACGGAAGTCACCCGGCCTATCCTGTTTTGTGCTAATAGTTCTTTTATTTTCGTGTAATGTGGATTGTAACGATAATTGAAACCTACAATAAGATCTTTTTCGCTTTTTCTTTCGGCATTTAAAATGGCTTGACATTTCTGCTCATCAGTGGTCATGGGCTTTTCTGTCAGTACCGTAATATTTTGGCCTAGTGCCTTGATAATAAATTCATCATGGGTGGAATCTACAGTGGTCACCATGAGCAGGTCCGGTTTGGATTGTGACAGCATACGGTCAAACTCAAGGTAGGTCTTACATTTTGTGCCAATATACTTTTTAGCAAAGGCCAGTCGGCCCTCATTCACATCGCAAAGACCGACAAACTCTACGAGACCGGGATATTCCTCCCTTAATCTCTTGCCCCAGAAGGTAATACCACGAATACCGGTACCTACAAGAGCTACCTTGAGTTTCCCTTTTTCACGGATCACTGCGGCTATCGTGGGATGCGCTAGTAAGCCTCCTAAAGCTAAGGTAGATATTTTGAGAAAGTTTCGTCGATCATGAGCAAATGGTTCCATGGGATAGGTGTTATGTGTAATGGATTATTGATTAAATGGATTTTTTAAGCCTCGATTAATTTATCAAGAAATATAGCCCCGAACAAACTTAGTGGATGAACGTGAACACGTTTTTCAAAATTCACCTATGAACTTTTACAAAAGACAGGAGATGGGGCGGATTGCCCTTACACTAATTTAAACCTGGATCTAATGCCGTTAAGTTAGGTCATCATTAAAAATTCAAGTGGCGTGTGGAGGGGGGACATCCAGGAACAGCGCGGCCCATTTAAAGCCTGTGGGCAAGCGGCCTATAGGGGCTGGATAGCGTGTTTCGCGGGGAAAATGGGCTTTGTTGCTGGCGCCTTTTTCTTTTGGTTCGTTTTCTTTTGGGCGTGCAAAAGAAAATGAACATAGTGACCCGTCCTAAAATAA
>JANQLQ010000110.1 GCA_028280565.1 Fulvivirga sp. | reverse complement strand
GTTCTAAGTCCAGTTTTCATTTTCTTTTGCGCGCCCAAAAGAAAACGAAACAAAAGAAAAGGGCGCCAGCAACAAAGCCCATTTTCCGCGCTAAACGCGCTATCCAGCCCCTATAGGCCGCTTACCCACAGGCCTCCAATGTGCCGCGCTGTTCCTGGAGGTCTCCCCTCCATACGCCCGCGACTTGAATTTTCAATGATGTTCTAATGAAAACTGAAGTGCCTGTAATAGAATAGATGATTCGGTACGTGTGTTCGCAACCCGGAACAGCCGGGTTGGATTGGTTATCTCGTCAACCGGTAGATGAACAGTGCAGTTCTTTGGACCAGCGCTTTAAAAGTTCGCAGGTCCATATATTCGTTGGGGGAGTGGGCTCCTCTTCCCATAGTCCCGAGCCCGTCAAGGCCGTCGACGTATTGGGCAACAAAGGAAATATCTGCTGCTCCTCGCCTGCCGGGGTCATAAGCTTTCACTTCGCCTTGACCCAGGTCTAAACTCAACTGGTTCAATTGCTGCAATAAGGCTAAATTCCCTTCTGTAGGCGGCATGGCCGGGTAGCTATCTGTAAAAGTGATCGTTGCCGAGGTACGGGGCAGGTGATCAGCAACAATCTTCCGCATATTTTCCCGGGCTTTATCTTTTTGCTCTTCGGAAATAAACCGCAGCCCTCCTTTTACCACTACACTTTGAGCGACAATATTGGACTTGCCATACGTACTCATGGTGGAGTTTTCACTGTTTACCTCTACCCTGGTGCCCCCCGCTATGGTGCCCGGGTTAAAGGTAAGTAACGCTTCGGAACTTAGCTGGTCATAAAATTGGTAAAGTATGCGTGACGCTTCGAATACAGCGCCGGCTCCTACTCTTTCGTTGAAAATGCCGGATGAGTGGGCTTGCTTTCCCTTTACTTCCAGCTGCCAGCCACTGGACCCTCGCCGGGCTACCGTAGCATAGTTAAACCCGGAGGATGTCTCAAAACCCAAGGCGATGTCACTACGCTTAGCAGCTTCTATGATGTCCTTGCGACTGGTTTCGATAGGTTTCCCGGCACTCTCTTCATCTCCGTGGAGCGCTATGATCACCTGGGTATCTTTGAGTAATCCCTGGTTGTGCAAGGCTTTGAGTGCGTATAGCATCACTACGTTCCCTCCTTTCATGTCATTAGCGCCTGGTCCGTAAGCAATGCTATCTTGGAACGTCCATTTTTGGAAAGGGCTGTCCTTGTCAAACACGGTATCCAAATGCCCGATCAACAGCAACCTTTTCCCTTTGTTCCCTTTGCGCTCGGCAAAAAGATGCCCTGCCCGGTCCATTTCGTTAGGCATATCTACCCAGCGAGTATCAAAACCAATGGCATCAAACGCTTTGCGAAAAACATCACCGGTTTTTTGTACACCCTCTAAGTTGAGTGTACCACTGTTGATGTTCACCACATCTTCTAAGAATTTAAGGGCCTCTCCGTGCAGTACGTCTACTTCTTTTAAGACTTGTTTTTCCTTTTTAGACAATTTCTGGGAGAAACAAAAAGCGGATAGAAAAAGAAGAAATGGGGCAAGCAATACTATTCTCATGGGTTCAAGTTTATGTTGACATGAAGTTATGGCTTACCAGGCTGCGGGGAAAGTAGAAGTATGCGAATGGTAAACGTATGGGCGCAATAACCGGCCCTTGGTACGTATACCTAAAACTGGGCTTAGAGCATATCAAAACGTGAGTTTTGGTTAATCAACCCACCTAGAATACTTCACTTCAATGCAAAGTATTGAAAACCACCGAGAGTCACAGGGATTACCATGTTGATGGACTTGTCACACCTCAATTGATAAGGAGTTTACACGATGATCTGTATCTGCGGTATTGGGAAGCTCTTGATCAGTCGGCAACCCTCTTTTTGGCTACTGCACTTTGCCAACTGCCGACTTTAAGAACGGGATGGGTAAAAATAGCTAACCGTCTAACTACACTTAACTTAACAAAAGGACATAAAAAAAGCAGTAGACCCATTTGCCTACTGCCCTTTGCCTACCGGGAAAATCACTCCCCAGCTAATTCTACGCTTCTTTTGATAAAATTCGTAAGATCAGCGCCAGTAAGCATATTCTGTGATAGCATTGCCAAATCATAAGCTTGTTTGGCCAGCTGCTGCTTTTTCTCTTCTTTCTTTGCTCGCAATATTTTGGAGATCACGGGATGGTTGCCATTTACGGTCACATCAAACTGGTCGGGCATATTCCCCATCATTGCGTAGTAACCGCCGCCGCCGCTTTGGGCCATATCCTTCATCCTTCGCATAAATTCTGACATCGTGATCGTCACAGGCATTTCATCCGGTGAAAGCGACTCGATACTTACTTTCATATTCTCGTTATTGACCGCCGTTTCGAAGATACCTTTTACCTTTTCGATTTCCGTTTCGCTCAATACACTTTCTACCTTTTCATCTTTATCGATCAGCTTGTCTACGGTACTGGCATCCACTCGTTTGAGTTGGGTTTTCTCTAATTTCTGCTCCAGGAAGTTCAAGAAATGACTATCGAGTACGCCATCCAACTGCAATATGTCATAAGATCGCTTTTTAGCCGCTTCTATGTAGGTATGCTGTTTTCCAATGTCGCTGGAGTAAAGGTAGACGAGGTTTTCATCCTTATCCGTTTGGTTAGGCTTTACCTTTTCGTGGTATTCGTCTAGGGTGAAGCATTCAGCGTCAATATTCTTTAAGAGCGCAAAATCCTTGGCTTTTTCGTAGAATTTGTCTTCACTCAGCATGCCGTATTTTACGAAAATACCGATGTCGTCCCACTTCTCTTCGTAAGCTTTGCGGTCTTTTTTGAACAATTCTGACAGCTTGTCCGCTACCTTTTTCGTGATATGCGAATTGATCTTCTTTACGTTACTGTCGGACTGGAGATAGCTCCTTGACACGTTGAGTGGGATGTCCGGGGAGTCGATCACACCATGTAAAAGCATCAAGAACTCGGGGACTACATCTTTCACTTCGTCGGTAATAAAGACCTGGCGCGAATAGAGCTGGATCTTATTTTTTTGTACCTCGAAATCGTTTTTGACCTTAGGGAAGTACAAGATCCCCGTGAGGTTAAAGGGATAATCCACGTTAAGGTGTATCCAGAACAAAGGATCGTCCGTCATGGGATAAAGGTCACGATAGAATTTAAGGTAGTCCTCATCCTTTAACTCTGATGGCGCCTTGGTCCATAAAGGCTCAGTGTTATTGATGATGCGGTCCTTAGTGACGGTTTTGTATTCAGGATTGCCATCTTTGTCTTTCCCGTCTTCCACGCTCTCTTCTACCGTACCAAACTGGATCTCTACAGGTAAGAATTTGCAGTACTTGTCTAAGATGCCTTTAAGCTTCCACTCGTCTAAAAACTCTTCCGAATCTTCGGCAATATGGAGAATGACTTGTGTGCCACGCTCTTTCTTTTTCGTTGGCGCTATTTTGAACTCGGTAGAGCCATCGCATTCCCACCGGGCCGCTTCCGCCCCCTCTTGATGAGACTTGGTGATGATCTCTACTTTGTCAGAGACCATAAAAGAAGAGTAGAAACCTAACCCGAACTTGCCGATGATATCCTTGACATCATCTTTGTCTTTGAACTTCTCTACGAATTCCGTAGCTCCTGAAAAAGCAATCTGGTTGATGTACTTTTTGATCTCGTCCGCCGTCATCCCAATACCTTTGTCTTCTACGGTAATGGTCTTTTTCTTCTTGTCAAAGCTTACGTGGATCCTGGTGTCACCGATATCCTCTTTCAATTCACCTAGTGACGATAATCTTTTGAGCTTCTGGGTGGCATCCACGGCATTGGATACTAGCTCCCTTAAAAAGATCTCGTGATCGGAATAAAGAAATTTTTTGATGATTGGGAAAATGTTCTCGGTGTGGATCGAAATTGTACCTTTCTCTTCCATATCGGTAGCTAAATTTTATGTTGTAATGATGATATTTTGATCTGCATGAGCCCCACACCAAATACCATTCCAGTGATTAAAAATGACAGAATGGCAGGTTTTAGTCTTTTTAGATTGAAATGGGATTTCTTGGCCGCGTGGATCGCTTTACAATTGCCAGGCGAAAGGACTTACTATCAGCTGTAATTTTTCATAGGGCCGGCTTTTTAAAACTGCTGACCTCCAGGCCTGGTTTACCATGAACTTAGCCGAGACATTTTGACGCTAATCAAGGTCTACTAACTTTACCGGATGCGATCCACTGACTTCACGAGTCGTTCGTCTTTTCGAATGTACCGGTTCGCCAGCAGGTTGAATAGCAGCGCAGCGGCAGGAAGGAAGAAGGCGATCCCGTATTTACCATTGATCCCTTGGGATTTCACAAAATCGGTAGCGAAGTAAGCGGCTAAGATCAGGGCCCCGGCAATGAACAAAGAGTTAAGCGCGCCTAACTTTATCTGCAACAGCCGGTTTTTATATTTAGTCACCTCGATGAGCGCAACCGTGATAGAAGCTACTACCAATGTGGCGATAAAAGTAAAGGGAAAAAATGTTCTCACGGTTTCGTTAACCTCGGTGTCAAAGTACTCGTAGTAGAAAGCAAAAAGGCCGTAGTATTCTGTTGACCCTGCCGCTTGGTATGTCCAAAATGGGAAAAATAAGGTAAGGAGCATCATCAAGGCTACGAGCAGCAGAAATACGGTTTGGATCCTTTGTAACATAAGGGTAATAGCTAAATTTGGCGATGCAAATTAAATTAAACTGCCAAGGTTTACCAAAGATAATATGAATGCCGCTTACATCGTAGATATTTTACGCACGCCGATAGGCAAATTTGGAGGTACGCTGGCCGGTACCAGGCCCGATGACCTGGCCGCACATGTGATCAAGGCGCTGGTAGATAGAAATCAAAATATTCAAACTTCTGAAATTGAGGATGTCATTTTTGGGGCGGCGAACCAGGCCGGGGAAGATAACCGCAATGTGGCGCGGATGGCTTTGCTGATGGCCGGCCTACCGATCGAAGCGGGTGGAGTGACTGTAAACCGGCTGTGTGCTTCGGGATTACAATCGATTATGGATGCCTCCCGGGCGCTGATGCTCAATGAAGGCCGTGCCTATATTGCAGGAGGTACAGAAAGCATGACACGGGCTCCTTTCGTAACGGCAAAGTCACCAAAGGCTTTTAGCAGGACCATAGATACCTATGATACTACCTTAGGCTGGAGGTTTGTCAATCCGAAGCTTGCTGAAAAGTTTTATCCTTTTTCTATGGGAGAGACGGCTGAAAATGTGGCAGAACAATGGAAGGTATCCCGCCAGGAGCAGGATGAATTCGCCCATGAAAGCCAGTTAAAATACCAAAAAGCCTATGACGCTGGTAAGTTCAAAGATGAGATTGTCCCTGTTCATATCCCCCAGCGTAAAGGAGATCCTATCGCGTTTGAAAAAGACGAACACCCTAGGTTGTCGTCAATAGAGACATTGGCCACGTTGCGTACCGTTTTTAAAGATAACGGGACCGTTACCGCCGGTAACTCTTCCGGGATCAATGATGGCGCGGCCGCGGCCTTGCTTATCAATGAAGACCTGCTTCGTGCGTTGAACATTGAGCCAATGGCCCGCGTAGTTTCTATGGCCGTGGCCGGGGTGACACCGGATTGCATGGGCATAGGGCCTATTCCTGCCACAAGAAAGGCTTTGGAACGCGCTGGCCTTACCATTGCGGACCTAGACCTTATCGAGTTGAACGAAGCCTTTGCCTCCCAGGCGATCGCCTGTATGCGTGAGCTTGACATGGATCCAAACCTTGTGAATGTAAACGGGGGGTCTATAGCGCTTGGTCACCCTTTAGGCGCCAGTGGCACCCGGATATCGGCTACATTACTCCACGAGATGCGCAAGAGGGACAATGTAAAATATGGCCTTGCCACCATGTGTATCGGTGTAGGGCAAGGGGCTGCCATTGTTTACGAAAAAATGTAACTGTTTTGGATACCAAAGAGATCAAGATCATTGCTTTTGACGCCGACGATACCTTATGGCAGAATGAGGTGTTCTTTCGCGAGGCAGAGGATAAGTTTGCCGAGCTTATGGCGCCGTATATGGGCAAAGAGCAATCGATCAATGTGTTGTTTTCCAACGAAATGAAGCACCTGCATCTCTACGGTTATGGTATCAAAGGATTTATGCTGAGTATGGTAGAAACTGCCATGGACATTTCCAAAGGAACAATAAGCGCGGAAAAGATCTACGAGATATTGGAGATAGGCCGGAGGATGATGAACAAACCTGTAGAACTACTGGATGACGTGGAATCGATCTTCAACCAGTTAAATGGCAAGTATAGGATCATATTGGCCACTAAAGGAGACCTCATAGACCAGGAAAGAAAGCTTTATAAGTCGGGCTTAGAAAAGCATTTCCACCATGTAGAGGTGATGAGCGAAAAGAAAGAGGAGGACTATCGTAAGCTCATCCGGCATTTGGACATAGAGCCCCATGAATTTTTGATGGTGGGCAATTCCATGAAATCGGATATCATCCCGGTATTGAATATCGGCGGTAAGGCGATCCACATTCCCCACGAGATCACCTGGCAACATGAGCTGGTGGAAGACGGGCAGGAAGTAAAAGCTTCGTATCACCAACTCGACCGGCTTTCAGATATTTTGCCTGTGCTCCGTTAGTTGATGCGCTATTTTGTAGAAATATCCTACGACGGGGCGCAATATCATGGATGGCAGCGCCAAGAAAATGCAGTTTCTGTTCAGCAAGTAGTGGAAGAAGCCCTCTCGCTGATCCTAAGAGCCGAGATAACGATCACGGGGAGCGGCAGGACCGATACCGGGGTGCACTGTGGCCAGCAGTATTTTCATATAGACTTGGAAAACGAGCTCGACAGGCCGGAATTACTCTACAAACTGAATAGTTTACTACCCGCGGACATCAGCGTAAACGGCATATTCCCGGTAGACCTAGCGGCACATGCACGTTTTACCGCCCTTTCCAGGAGCTATGAATATCGAATTACACGTCGAAAGGATCCTTTTTTAAAAGGGTATGCGTATCATTTTTATAAGCCATTGAACGTTGCACTCATGAATGAAGCTGCCAGCACGTTGTTAGGGGAACATGACTTCGAGGCGTTGAGTAAGGTGAAGACGGACGTCGATAACTTTTACTGTGAGATCTCCGAGGCGCAATGGACCCTAGAAGGAAATATTCTTGTTTTCAAGGTGACGGCTAATCGTTTTTTGAGAGGGATGGTAAGGGCTATGGTGGGCACTTTGCTGGAGGTAGGGCAGGGTAAATTGAGTGTAGAGCAATTTCGCCATGTCATAAACAGCAAAGATCGCCGGCAGGCAGGATCTTCTGCTCCTGCCCATGGTCTTTTTCTTAACTCGGTCCGCTATCCTGGGGAGATATTTGTAACTTAACCCCTCATGAAATTTATCGTTTTGTTTCTTTTGTATGGGAGCTCTCTTGCCTATGGCCAGCTTAAAGAGGATGGATTCTATATTCCCATTGAGAAAAAAAATTGTGGAGGTGAGACGTACGAGCTATCAAAAAAAAGCTTCTGCATTACGGAAAAGCCTCTTTTTCGCTTGGATGTTATAGATGGGCGTACAGGGATCATGAATGCAAAAAAAACTGTTTTCTTCGACCTGTTGTTAAAAAGCGAGGCGTCGAAAAAAGTAAAAAAAGTCGTGACCGAGCTTAACCAGTACGAGATAGCTATCGTGCTCGATAGCCAAGTGATAGGCTTAGCGGTATTTGAAGATTCCAGTAATTATTCTAAGATCAGGTTTTATTCTTCTGGGCTTAAGGGGAAGATCCAGGATATACATGACTACCTTGGGGAGGTGCTAAACAAGTAAAATGGAACAGGAGCAGGTTAACAGTGGAAATATTGTCGATTTTAAGGTATTAAAACGCCTTCTAAAATTTGTAAAGCCCTACAAAGGACGTTTTTATCTTTTGGTTCTGCTCACGGTGGGCCTTGGGGTAGCAGCGCCACTCAGGCCATTGCTCATCCAAATGACACTGGATAACGAGGTCGCTTTAGGAGACTACCGTGGCATGGTGGACATGATCATGATATTGATCGGGCTGCTGTTCTTACAATCGATCATTCAATACTCCCATACTTATTTATCGGGCTGGTTAGGACAGCATATTATTCGTGACATCAGGACCCAGCTTTATTCGCACTTGGTGAAATTACGCCTGAAATTTTTTGACCGGACGCCCATCGGGCGCTTGGTCACCAGGAATATTTCCGATGTAGAAACCCTGGCAGATGTTTTTAGTGAAGGGCTGGCGGCGATGGTTGGCGACCTCTTCCAGCTCATCTTCATCCTAGTGATCATGTTTTACACGGACTGGAAGCTGGCGCTGGTGAGCTTGTCTACATTCCCGCTGCTGCTGGTAAGCACCTATATTTTCAAAGAGAAGATCAAAGTAGCTTTTAACGATGTGCGCAACGCGGTATCTAACCTGAACACGTTTGTACAGGAGCATATCACCGGGATGAGTATTGTCCAGATCTTCGGCAGTGAAAAGAGGGAATACCAAAAATTTGAAGAGATCAATCGCGAGCACCGCAGGGCAAACCTAAAATCAGTGCTCTATTATTCGGTCTATTTTCCTGCTGCCGAGATCATTAGCGCCGCAGGCATTGGCTTGCTGGTATGGTTTGGCGCGCGTGGTGTGATCCACCAGGTAGACTCGGGCATCACGCTTGGGATGTTGATCGCTTTCATTATGTACATCCAAATGTTTTTCCGGCCTATCCGGCTGATCGCCGACCGGTTCAATACCTTGCAGTTGGGCATAGTGAGCTCTTCGCGGATTCTCAAATTACTGGATAACAAGGACCATATCCCTGATAATGGTCACTATCACCCGGATCATATCAAGGGCGAGGTGGAATTTAAGAGCGTATGGTTTGCATACAACGAGCGGGATTATGTGTTACGCGATATCTCATTCCATGTGAACCCGGGGGAAACCATTGCGCTGGTAGGCGCCACGGGGGCGGGTAAATCATCTATTATCAACCTTCTTAACCGGTTTTATGATATCAACCGTGGATCGATACTCGTGGATGGAAGAGAGGTAAGAGAATACGAGTTAGCGAACCTCAGGAGTAAGATCGGGGTGGTTTTGCAGGATGTCTTTTTGTTTTCTGATTCTATTTATAAAAACATCACCTTGGGCAACCCGGCCATTTCGGAGGCCGATGTAATGCAAGCGGCGGAACTCGTAGGCGCTAAGAAATTTATTGAGCGACTTCCCGGGGGATTGCATTACAACGTGATGGAACGCGGGTCTACATTGTCCGTAGGTCAACGCCAGTTGATCTCGTTTGTGCGTGCCATGGTGTACGACCCTAGGATCATTGTACTGGACGAGGCCACCTCATCCGTGGATACGGAAACCGAAGAGATGATCCAAAAAGCCATTGAAAAAATGATGGCTGGCAGAACCTCCGTGGTCATCGCCCACCGGTTATCCACCATTCAAAAAGCAGATAAGATCATCGTGCTGGAAAAAGGAAAGATCGTGGAGGTGGGTGATCATGAGACGCTGTTAGCCAAAGACGGGTACTATACCCAATTGCACAAAATGCAATACAAGGAGATCATTTAGCTTAGGGCGTTCTCTCATTAGCTTGATAGTAAAACGTTCAATTTTGGCAAATTAGGCTATATCTTTAAAATGTTTCGGGGAATGCTATCTTCGCAATGAGCAGTATACGCGGGATTTTGAGGTTCTAAGCCCGGTTTTCATTTTCTTTCCCACACCCAAAAGAAAACGAAACAAAAGAAAAGGGCGCCAGGAACCAAGCCCATTTTCCGCGTAAAACGCGCTATCCAGCCGCTATAGGCCGCTTACCCAAAGGCCTCAAATGTGCTGCGCTGTTCTTGTAGTAGAATCCTAGTGTCGTGTCAAGTCTCAAATGGCGGGTAAGGTGGTCGTAGATTTTGTGGGAGGTCAAGGCGCAAAAAACGAGCATAGCCATAGCTACGTA
>JANQLQ010000090.1 GCA_028280565.1 Fulvivirga sp. | reverse complement strand
GCCAGGCTGCCCCGCCCCAAAAGCAGGAATCGAGACTCGAACCCGGAATTGGTTATCCGGGTCTTCTTCATACGCCTCCACCACGCCAACCTGCAGACCATTAACACCCGGCAATAGCCCAGCGGCCTGGGTATCCATAACGTTGGATCGCGTGGTAAACCAATCGGCTTCCATACCTATTTGCAGGTAGGTGTACCAGCCCCCCTTCACCGTATAACCGTGACGGATCCCTGATATGACATACTTCCCGGAAAAACGACTCGTTTTTTGGATCTCCACGGTCTGTCCTACCTCTATGTTTCCATTCCCTTTTATCTTGATGGTGCCCCTTAGCATTGATAACCTGGACTTCATGATCTGTGCGTCTGACCAGGACTGGAGTTCGGCAGAATTCACAGGCACAGCATGAACGAGCTGGGCATTCTCCGCCCCCACCGCCGCCGCAATATTGGAAATATCATAATGGTTTTGCCCTAGCTTATAGTCTTCACCTTCCGAAGGTGTAGTCAGCTCTTGTTTGTTTATGTTCCATCCTACGGATGAAACATTATGGTATTGACGGCGGCCATTTAATTGTAGATCAAAACTAACGATGGTCTTGGGAGTATCCGCTATTCCAAATTCAACGGCCAACGAAGGGTCTTCAATTTTGGGTTGCACGGTTGATATTCCACCATCATTTACGATGACCACCTGCCCGTTTGCTTCTGCCCTGGACAACATAAAGTCCCAATCGGAAACGTAGTACTGCACCATCTGGCCATGCTTGGGCCCGGTTTCTGCTAGGGTACCGGCTTTTAGCTTATTCTGGGTTACCAGGGCGCTGATGATCTCTTTGTCTTTTTTAGCTTTAAATACTACATTTTTTCTTACGCTCGTCATTTTAAGGGCCTCGTCACACAGTTCTACGGTTAAGATCGGTAGTCTATTTTCCGTATGCTCTATGGCATGATTGACAACGATACCTGCAAAGACCATGGCTTCGGAATTAAGATCCCCCTCATCTTTCAGGAAGATCTCTAATCTTTTACCCGGCAAAAAGAAATCATCATCGAGTATGGGAAATTCCTGCTCCGCCGCACTGCCGTCAGCGAACTTCAATTCGGCCATAGGCACCTTGTTGAACTCCTTAGTGGTATCAACAGATAGTAGTGGATAGGTAAGTTCCATATCCTCTCCATTACTTTTACTTTTAATAGTTGCGGTTATTGCCATGATTACTGTTCGATAGGAGGAAAATAAATTTCCTGCCCGGGTTTAAGGTTCCTGAAATCATCCAGGCCATTGGCCTTGGCCACCAGTAAATAATACTGTGAAGAGCCATAGATCTCTTCACACATGAGGGGTAACTGGTCATCACTTTTCACCACCCTATAATGGGTCAGGTCTGGAGATTGGAGATCTAGCTTCTTGGCTTCTGCCACGAGCATATCATCCCCTACAAATTCAACATTTAGCTCTGCCCGTAAGGGTGTACCATCCCTAGTGAAGATCGTGTAGTTTACATCCAATGATACCAGCCGGCAATTAAAATCCAAGGTTTTCCCCCACTCTATGATGAGGTGCGGGGGCTGGTGGATCTCACCTTTAGGAACAGTGAGTTTTACAAATTCATTGACCCGGTCGGGTACGCTTTTATGTTTACCGGTGAGCTTATTTCTTAAAATAAAAGGCAAATAATCGTCGACTCCCGTATCATCAAAAACGAGTTTCATGCTGACGGACGAAGGCTTGCTATGGGAATATTCTACCGCCTTTGAAATACTACTTGCGGGAACCCCGTGATAGTTGTTATTATACCTCCTTCGAACCGACTCGGGGTTAAACATCACCTCCAACTTTTCTGGATTAAGATCATCCCTGGGTACATTTAAGAAGGCAAGGATCTTGAGCTTTTGAAGCTTAAATGAGTCGAGTAAAGACATTTTACCTGTAATTTTTCTTTTTCAATACTTTCAGGACCTGGTCTACGCACTCCTGGACCACTGCATCCTTTTCCGTGGCAAGCGCTGATAACACATGGGAGTTTTCTCCATATTCCGGGTCATGGGGTCTTTCCTCATCTTTCAGGATAGCCCTGATCACGATCTCTTTGATTTCTACTGCCATTTATACCCTTAATATTTGAAACCTGGTGTAGGCTAATTCCATTGTATCCACAGCTACTGAATTTGAATGGGCGTCTAAGTCAGACATGGACCACTTCACCGGGTAAGCTTTCATAAAAAGCCACCCGCCAATAGGTATTCCGCTTTCGCTGAACTTGGTTACCAATACATTAGAAGGTGAAAATTTGAACGAGGAAAATGTGGCATTGAACTCTATATTCAATGGAGAGCCAATAATATAACCTCGCTCCAGCACCAAGTTATTGTAGGTTATCTTACTGGGCAGGCGATGTGCATGCAAGTTCTCCCCTCCCTCGTTGACCGTCTCCAGCTGTACCTCGGTACTGAGCCCGCTCACTCGCTGAAACCTGAGATCGATCGGGTTAGGAAGGGCTCCCCCCATAAAAAAGAACACTCCAAACCTATGGGACAAGTAGGGTTCTTGATCTGCAAAATTTAATTTTCTTAGAAATTCCGGCATTGCAAATTATTCGTTATGCGTAATCCTTAAATCATGGGCAATCAAATCCAGGCTTTCAATGGCCACATCACTTGAACTGGCACTGAAGGCCGGGGCATCTAACTTGAACGGCAGGGCTCGTGATACGTCCCAACTTACCACTGCCATACCTACTTCATCACACAGCTCTATCCTGATGTCCTTTTTATCTCCAGTCTTTATCCAGTCGTATAAATAGCTTCGTTGCTTGACTACTCCCCTTTTCAGCGTCACATTGATGGGCTTTCGCTGGGCACGGATGAGGTGATCACCTACCACCCAGCTGAACCCATGCCTGTACAATACATGCTCATGATCAATCTCTAATCCCGAAACATCGGAAAAGGACATCACCTCACTCCCTTCAATGATCACCTGGTAGTTGTAGGCGGGTAGTGGATACGTGTCGATTATTCTTTGTTTATCCGTAGCCATAAGAATTCTATTTATAATCTACATTAAGCTGAAAAAGCCTAGTGTTAAGTTATGTGTAATGAGACGGTCAAGGGTTTTTCCAATCCCGTTCTTAAAGTCGGCAATGGGCAATCGGCAACCTCATTTTTTTTGCTTACTGCCTTTTGCGTATTGCCGACGGATCAATACCTCGAACCTAGCTCACCCTGTACCCGACGCGTCATTTGAGGCTTAACTTAACACTAATGTTGTGTCATGCTCGAAATGACGTGTTCCACGCACTGGATCGCCCCTTTAAGGGTTGGGGGTACGGAAGAATTCGACAAAATACTTGTGACACAGCACCAGGATTCGACTGAAGGGAGGATTAAGCCTCTTCCATGGTCACCCGGAATGCCATGAGATCCATAGACTCAATGGCTACTTCATTAGAGCTGGCATCAAAAGAAGGAGCGGTGAGCTTGGTCGGGAATGCATCAATCACTTTCCAGCTTACCACGGTGCTCCCGGTCTCATCCAACAGGTGAACAACGATATCTCTTTTATCCACCTGGTTGATCTCGATATCGTTGATCCATTCATAAAATACCGGGATGCTTTTACCTTTTACCAATCCTTTTTTCATGGAGATGTTTACCGGTTGGATCTGCCCTGGCATGTACATAATGTTCGGGCCCACTTTGCCACTTACGGAAAAGCTTTCTTTATACGTAATGGATTCAAATGCCAGCTCGAGACCTGAAACCTCCGAGAAGCTGATGGATACGCCGTTAATATCAACTCGATAATTATAGATCGGTAATGGGTAATCCGTCTTGATCTGTTCTTTAGTTAGCGCCATTTTTCAATTTTTAATATTTTATTATTCAATAATTTAAGCGAGGTTTATTGACTAGGCCTCTTGTAGTTTGTGAGAGAATCGCAGGATAATGAATTCTGCAGGACGGGCTGCTGCTAAACCAATTTCCACGATCATCCGCCCTTCGAGCACGTCTTGCTGGGTCATGGTCTTGCCTAATCCTACATTGACGAAATACGCCTGGTCTTCCGTGGGACCTACCAGCCCTCCCTGCTGCCAGATACCGTAGAGGAAGCTCTCGATCATGGCTTTTACCTTTAGCCAAGTAGCCGCATCGTTAGATTCAAAAACAGCGAAATAGGAAGCTTTCTTCGTAGACTCTTCGATCATATTGAATAGTCGGCGAACAGGAACGTATCTCCATTCATTGTCATTTCCAGCTAGCGTCCGTGTGCCCCATACCAGTGTGCCTTTTCCGACGAAACTGCGGACAGCATTTATAGACTTCCCGGCATTGGCGTCTACATTGAGCCTTTCCTGGTCTGCCGAAGTAATTTTCATTGTCGGGGCGATTACCGCATTTAAGCTCACATTAGCGGGTGCTTTCCATACCCCCCTGTCCCTATCGGTAGCGGCATAAACCCCTGCCACCGCCGCGCTAGGAGGTAAAATGATCTTTTCCTTGGCTAGCTCACTGATAATTTTGTTGTAGAGCGCTGACTTTGTACCCTTAATACTAGCTAGTGTATGAGTATCCGCAGAGATTAGCGCCAAATCATGTGTCGTATTGCCGGTGGACTGTACAGTTTCACTATCATCCAATGATTCAATATTGAAATTTCCTTTGCCCGGGAAGGCCTCCCATGCAGCAATGACCTCGCTTACCGTTTTTCCATCGCCTACATTCGTAATGGTCATCGAACCTTCGGATATAGAAAAACCCGGCGCACTGGCAGCGGTACCCTTGGTGATTTTAAAACTTGGCTCATCCGATGCAGGCCCGGAATAGGTAACCCTGATCGTACCCTCAATTTCAAACTGTAAGCTTTCTACAGGAGACGAGCCTGGGACACTTACATCCCGGTCATTGTAACTATAGCTGAGCGAGGTTTGCAAGTAAGGCATGTAAGCCGCCCCATACTTCAGGTTATTGGTACCAATTCCATTCCTGAATGCATCTGCCTGGGTATCTGCCTTTTGAATATCGAAAATGCAAAACCTGTCCTTTAGGTCCGCACACTGTATTAACGCACTTTGGCATACCTCGTGGTATTCGTCTGCCGGCAACTTGACGGCTTCTCCAAGCATAATGAGCGTAGGCTCATCTTCTTTGCTCAAAATTTCCAAACCGGTTAAGAATGCCTGTTTGTTGTATTCATCGGCATAAGTGCCTACAGAGATAATGTAACAATCACCACCGCCGTTCTTAAAATAAAGATCTAAAGCATGGTACAATGTACTTTTAGGAGATTCCACGGTAATGTTTTTCACGGAATCTTCGGCGTCCACCTCGACTGAAAATGAGGCAGGCTGGGCCTTTCCAAATGCTTCCTTGTACTCCAATAATGTGGAGATCCGGACGGCCTGCCCGGCTACGCTTTTACCTTCTTTGACCGCCTTTTCCGTGTAACCGATGAATGCCGGAACAGCAGTAGATACCCCTGCTACCGATGGAGGCAAAGTTGGTATTTCCTCGGTGTACACATCTGGTGTTAAATAATTAGACATACTCTATAAATTTTAAATTGTTTATGTTTTAGATTACCTGATTTGGATGATTTGAATCCCATGATCAATGGCATCGGGATTGGGCAAATGTTTTATGACCACATTTTCGTTTTGAAGCAATTGGATGTTCTTTATAGCCTTGTTACTGTAAGGAATGGAGGTGTCAGACTCAAAAACCACTAACTGCGTACCCGGAAAATTTAACCTTATGGAGGTTGCTATTTGATCCGATCTCTCATCTTGAAGGATCACTTCATTGAATGTTAGCTGCCCATTTCGCTCTTTTACATCCAGGCCAGTGGTTCCCGGGTTAGATACAAAATAATACCTCCACTTTACGGATTTCGACTTGAAAATAGCTCGGTATATGGGCGCCGGACCATTAAGGTCTACTTCACTTGCCTTGATCTGTATCTTTGCAATGACTGGGAAGCCATCAAACGTCTCGCCTGCCGTGGTTTCAGAAACAAATAATTCCAGCTCACCCTCTCCCAGGCCCTCGTTGGTAAAAAGTAAAACTTTACCATGACTAAGCGCCGAGTCATCTGTAAACTCACCGACAATCCCGGAGGTGGGAAATACATCAAAAGCAAGCACATCTCCATCATCCACAATTGGCAACGCTTGGCCTTCTTCGTTTATAGGCACCAGGATTTTGATCCCCCTTGCCGTCCTTTTTACCAGGAAATGTTGCCCTCTTAAGATTTTTAAGGTTCGCTCTTGGGGCACAAGGACCAGGCCTGCCAAGTCACTGGCAAAATATTGATGGGCAATTTCTACGCGCAGGAATTCTTTGTATCTCATTTTCTAAGCGCTTCAGTGATGTTAAAATGAATACCGGTGGCAGGCTCTCCCACGAATTCAATGCTTTGTTCGTCAATAAAGTGAATGAGGCGTATCCTATATAGCACGGAAGGAAGGTAAGATGTATTTAAAGAGTGCCACACCTGGTTTTGTTCCTCGAGCGGAAGTGATACCAGCTCCATGACGAGCTTTTCTATTTTTTCGTCGGCCAGCGCCGGTGAGTTTTTCGGGGTAAAAATCCGGTGGGCCTGGAAAAACTTGATCACAAAGGAGAGGAAGTTTAGCGCTTGGTCATAATCGCTAAACTTGGATACAAACAATACGAGTAATTCAATCCTGATCTCTGGATTGGCTTGTGTTCTTATTCCATCCCGGGTCACTCCCGAAAACTGGTCCGGGTTTCTGAACTTGCGGTCTTCCGATACATTGATCAGGAACGGCGTAACTGCATTGTTTGTAAATGAAACCGGGTCACTGCCATTACTCTCAATGAATTTTACCAGGTCACTGTCTATCTCGGTCTTAATTCTAAAGTATTCGTTAAGCTTTTCTTTCAAAACGCTTAAGGCTGTATTGATCATTGTAGTCTTCTTTCGTGGACAACATGATACCCGGAAATGAATTAGGACCAAGACCCGGTACCTTTTGCAATGCAAAGTTTATAAGGAGTGTGCCGCCTGGCTATAACAAACCCGCAAAATACTGTCACTTTCCCGACATACAATCCCGACAGATACTATAACTTTTCCGACGGCATATTTTGATATTCAAATGAAATTCGGAAAGTATGTAATTGAACATATAGGACAATCACTTGTCGATAATCAAGAAATCATAGGAACACAATAGGGTGAACGGCGGTAAGAATGTAACAAAGTTTCATAAAAAAACCGACCGAGGGTGTCATCGGGGTTCTCCATGAAATTAAGATCCCGCGCGTTGACATAACGTGGGGATCAGAAAATATTTTGGTGCTAGGCGATTAAACTGTATGTCTAATGCAAATAATAAAGAGAAGCTGCATGACATGTGCTTTGCCCCAGGCTGGCGGGTAATGACATGCTGCCACAGGATCGGATCAATTTTTTAATGAAAAAAAAGAAGGGCTTATTCCAAATTCTTTTTTGAACCTCTTGGCAAAGTAGGAGGGACTGGAAAACCCTATTTGAAAAGCTACTTCAGAAATGTTATACTCATGGGTCAGGAGCAACTCTTTCGCACGATGTAACCTTACAGAGGAAATCAGCTGGTTGGGGGACTTGTTAGTGATGGTTTTAAGTTTACGCTGCAACTGCCGCTCGCTTGTGCCTATACTTTTGCAGAGCGTCTCTACACTGAGGTTCTCATTGCCCAAGTGAGTGTTGATGCATTGAAGTACTACTTCGAAGAAAGAGTCTGCCTGGGGCAGTGGATGCAGGGAAAAGTAATCGCTTGAATCTAAATGATCCGGGTCAGATACTGCAAACATCGGGAGCGTATCACCGGCAATCGTCCGGAAAGTTGACTTTTGCTGTGTAAATCTTAAGCCTGCGCCGGAGAGTAAATATTTGACGGTCTGTGTGATCAAAATTTGATTGGGCTGGGCTTTATCGAGGATCGATCTTACAAAATCTTTGGTTTCACCGCTTACAAATTGAGTCTCATCTGTCGATACTTCCCTAGTGTGAATACCAATAGCAAGCTGTGTATTTGTCCTTTGCATAACATCCACCAGGTCCATGCTGCAATGGACCGCTTTGCTTGGCCCCTCGAAAGTGGCTATTAAGGCATAATGATCATTTTGAATTAGCTTACCCCGGTATCTTTCTACCACTTTCGTTATGGGTTCTTCGGGATTCGATTGGGCATTACCAGGGTAGACAATACGCGCTACGGCAATGGTGAGTAGTTGTTTCTCATAGTTTATCGTTGGCTTGGCATCTAAAATAAACGCCTTCATCCGCTTCAAGATCTCCCCTGTATCACCTACCCAAAAAAGATGATCACTTCCATCGAGTTCTACAAAACGGGCATTTTTAATGCGTTCTGCTATGAATCGTCCTTCTTCGATCTTTACATCGATATCATGGGTGCGTTGCATAACGAGGGCGGGTACCTCTATGGAGCTAAGGATGTTGATGATATCCACTTGCGTATTCATCTTGGTCAATACCAAAGCCGCACTCGGACTCGCCCCGGATCTAAAATAATTGGCCAGCCAATCCATGAAGGCTTTGTCATGGGCCTTAGAGGGGGCAAGCGATTCCAACCCCATTTTCCCGTTTCCCCAATTTTGCTCGATCATATCATAAACGGCCTGGCGCTCTGCATCTGTAGGCGCCCAGGGGTAACTTGGAGAGTATCGGCGTTTAGCGAATATGCCAAAAGTGATCAACGAGATAACACGATTGGGGTAAGTGGCTGCAAACAATGCAGAAGCGCAACCGCCTTCCGAGTGCCCGAACAAAACTGCTTTTTGAGAGCCCACGGCATCCATGACGGCTCGAATGTCATCCATTCGTTCTTCTAACGTAGAAAGCTCCGCCACACGATCCGAAAGCCCCGTTCCGCGCTTATCAAAGAGAATGACCCGGGTTATTTTTCCCAGTTCTTGTAAAAAATGGACTAACTCGGGGCATTCCCACATCCAATCGATGTTCGATATCCAGCCCGGAATGTAGACTAAATCTATGGACCCGGAGCCAAAGACCTGGTAGGCGATGTTAATGCTTCCGCTTTTTGTGTACTGGGTGGCCGGTTTACAGAATTCGGCAGGTTCTTTAATGAACAAATTGCGATTATAAGGGATGTTCATGGGTGAATTGTCCTCATATAGAATTAATAGCCCATAATTACTCAATCGTTTTATGATTACACTTTCCTACATGCTTACGTTCTGTTAAAGAATCCAAGAACTCTTTAAACTACTGGAATCGGAGGTTAGGTCTTTAGCATAAGGAAACATTGAAATAACCCCGGGCATAAGATGTAGAGATAAAGTGTCATCATCTACATGGCTTACAAAAGTACGAAAACACTATTCTGCCTCCAATATACGATGTTTTACCTAAGAAAAAGGAAGGGTTTTTTTGACCTATCTTACATCCCTGGTCAAATGGGGCAGTTTTCTACGGATCCAGTTGAGGCAGGAATGAAAATCAGAAGTGTTGAAGCTTCTCAATAATTTCTCTTTCCAAGGGCGATTGATATACGATCAACCTGTATTTTAAAATTAGGGGGTTGTCTTTACGCAGTTTCAAAGGTGTCCTGCCAGGATATTTAATATTTTGCATGCTATTCTTCTCTCGCAGGATCCATGGATTGGGAAAACCCGGATTACTTGGGCTATCCACCAGGATAATTCCTTCCTTATTTTGACTGAATTGCACGTCCATCCAGCCCCCGGCTTGTACCGAATTGGTTTGTGGTATAACCTCTCCGCCCGTAGAGACAAACTTGACTTTACCGGGCAGCTTTAGCCTGGCTGAGAATCCTCCATACCCTTTAGTATCTCCTGATCCCCCGATAAAAACACTGTCTAGGAGCGGCTCAAAGCGTAAATGAAAATCGATCACCCGGTACATGGGCTCACGCTTATGGAGTGTTATGGAGCATTGTTCCTTCAAGACTGCCACCTTATTTTTTATATCGTTCCCGGGATCATAAGATTTCCAAAGTACAGTAGAGTGAAGAGTAATATGGTCCTCATACTCTTCATGCTGTGTACTCATCACGTCCCAACTGAAATCCTTTACCAACCATGAATTACCCAACCTCGATCCCGAGGCATAGAGCTGGTGCCATGCCCAAAAAATACCTCTCTGGTGAACATGATCCGCCGGAAAGTCTTCGGTAAGGGTATCACCGGCCATGCTAAATAGGGGATGGATGTAATGTGCGCGTGCATTTTTCCCGGCCAAGGATCGATCTTTCGTAACATAAAACAGGACATTCGTACCTGCTTCTTTTACCAGCAAGCCATCATTTTTTGGAACTACACGGAGCTGTGCGCTGCATAGCCATGGAATAAAAAACAGGACAGGGACTAATATTTTCAAATAATGATACGATGCATACATAGCAGGAAGGGTTCAGCTTCATAACAAATCTACGCAGTTTTGATCGCTGGCAATCTTATTTATGTTGTGGGTGACCAAGTTTTATAAGGAACACCTTCGTGCCGGTTTTGCAAAGAGAGGTTTTTCGTCTTGGTCAAAGTGTTCATGGGATACCTGCATTACAAATGCTAGCGTCAATGCCCTGGGTTATCAATGGGTAACGCAACATTCACTGTGGTGATCGGAGTCAAACCGTAAGTGGGGGAAGTTTAGTTCATGTCATTTGAATGTCGAAACAATGTCATAGCCAGCTTGTTGAACCGGTACACCAAAACGAAACGGTATCCTCTATGCAGTCCAACAGCAATAAGCCAAAGATCAACATTGTATGGTTTAAGCGTGATCTCAGGCTCAGCGATCACCAGCCTTTATGCCATGCCATAGAAGACGGATCCCCAGTTTTACTGCTAGCATTCCTAGAGCCTTCTTTAATGAAAGCTCCCCAAAGCGACACCAGGCATTGGCGTTTTGTCTACCAATCTATTCAAGATATGAAAGAACGGCTAGGTTCCCGGGGGCATGATATCTTACTTTTGCATGCCGAGGTCTTACCCGTGTTTAAGGCCCTATCCGATCACTATGAAGTCATGCGCATCTTCAGCCACGCGGAAACGGGCATCCGGTTGACCTATGAACGAGATAAGGCCGTTAAAAAATTCTGTGCCTCAAAGGGTATCGATTGGTGTGAATCTCCCTACGCGGGTGTGATCCGCGGTATAAAACGGCGTAGCAATTGGCCCAAGCACTGGTATGGCACCATGTCAGCACCCAAAGTAGACCCGGAATTGGCGAGGTTAAAAACCATCTCCATAGACCAGGGGGTCATCAAACTTCTTCCTTGCTGTCCTATTCCTCCAGCCTGCAAGGAAGGGCACAAAAATTTCCAGCATGGCGGTGAAAGCAAAGCCCAGGCTTACATGGCGTCATTTTTTCAAGAGCGTGTGGCAACGTACAATCAACACATATCAAAACCTGCGCAAAGCAGGAGAAGCTGCAGCCGGCTATCACCCTACCTCGCTTGGGGCAATATTTCCATGCGCCAGGTCTACCAAGCCGCCGTAGTTGCGAAACAAAATGCGAGCCAAAAACGCAATATAAATTCATTTTCCTCTCGCCTGCGATGGCACTGTCATTTTATCCAGAAGTTTGAGATGATGGAGCGTTACGAAGAGGAAAACATCAACCCGGGTTACAACGACCTGCGCACGGAATGGGACGAAAAAAAGTACATGGCTTGGGAAAACGGCCAAACCGGGTACCCACTCATAGATGCCGGTATCCGATGTGTGAAGGCCACCGGCTATCTCAACTTCAGGATGCGGTCTACCCTGGTATCCTTCCTGACGCATCACCTATGGCTCCACTGGAAGCGAGGAGCGGACTTTTTAGCTCGCCAATTCTTAGATTTTGAGCCGGGGATACATTATGCGCAATTCCAAATGCAAGCGGGTACCACAGGTTATAACACAATACGCATTTATAATCCTGTAAAGCAGTCCAAAGACCACGATCCCGAGGGATATTTTATCAAAGAATGGCTCCCTGCATTAGGACAATTACCCGTCAAGTTACTCCACGAGCCTTGGAAAATGACAAACTTGGACGAGCAAATGTATGGTTGTGAAATCGGGAAAGATTATCCCGCTCCTATTGTCAATATAGCTGATACCTATAGATCGGCCTCGAAAGCGCTGTGGTCCAAAAAAGGAGATCGATTGGTACGATCAGAGGCCCGAAAGATACTGGCAAAGCAAGAAGAAGAGAACAGGGCTGTGGATTGAAAGGTAGGTCACTCTTCCTTTTTTACGGCGCTCCATTCCATTTCCCGGCCGGCCATGGGTCCGGAGGTTGCTTTTGAGATGCCTTCCATCGTTCCAGGGGTGGCCGTACCTTTGAAATCCATTGTCATTTTCCCCCTAGGTGTAGAGCGCTCCCGGCTAAAGCTCAGCTGGTCACCGTCAATGGTTATTGTGAATTCTTCCTTTTTGGTCTTGGCTATGGCTGTGGAGCCATTTTGCGTGATCACCAGGTCAATGGACCTTTCACCGCGTGGCGTAGTCGAAGACATGGTCCAGCTCCCGGATATATCTACCGGCTCGGCGGATTGAGCGAAAGACAATAGTGGAGCTAAAGTCAAAAAAGTAAAGATGAAGAAGTCTTTGGTGCGCATGGCTCTGTATTTGCTGGTAAAAATCCATGCTTAGAGCACCCTTTGCAATTAAAATCAACGAAAGCCCTGGTTTTCTATACCAACATCGGTTATTAGGTGATGGCTTTACCGCAGGCAATGCCCTGCTGTAATTAAAATTTGATCTTTTACTTTGTAACCTCAGCTCGGTTTAAAATCATCGTAGCCCAGGTTTAACATGAGGTTTAGTATAATTTCACAGGCGTTAAACTGTGGAGTAGCTCCCGTTCTACGACACAGCAGATTCTCCCACAGCCACCAGCGCGGAATGACGTTCATTTTTAATCGAGCCCAGGTTGTAAAAAATGCTTGAAGTTGGGATGACAAAATAAAAAACGGATCGTCTTGGCGAGGCTGGCGGTGAGGGTGCTGGGGGCTACGAAGCCATCCCCACAACAGGTGAGTCAGCTACACTGCCTACGAGCGTTAATTGTCGGGGGATCGCTTCACACAAACCCATGAACCCGCCCGCTGGGTTCGCGATGACGAAAAATGATAGTTTTTTAAGCTTGTTATACCCAAAAATGGAT
>JANQLQ010000082.1 GCA_028280565.1 Fulvivirga sp. | reverse complement strand
CCAGGTCGCAACAATCAACTGGCAGTTCACAACTAAGAATGCTAGGATAAAATTAAAACGACTATACCCGTCATTTGAGGTGTGACTTGACACTAGTGTCACGTCAAGCCTCAAATGACGTATCGGGTTACAAGATGATTTTGCTTGAGGTATTAGAAAGTTCTCAATCAGTCGGCAGTTGGCTAAAGACAGTAGGCAAAAAAATAGAGGGTCGCCAATTGCCTTTTGCCAACTGCCGACTTTAAGAAGGTCATCATGAAAAATTTAAGTGCCGTATGGAGGGGGGACATCCAGGAACAGCGCGGCACATTTGAGGCCTGTGGGTCAGCAAAAATTAATGGTATTGGTCAAAATACTCTTGTAAAGTCATATGGTGAGGTGCAAAGGTTCCTCGTAGAATTTCCATCTTTTGAATTATGCCCGGTCGAAAAAATCGAAATCTTGCCGCCTGTGCGTTGGGCTAGGCGTGACAAGCCCCATTGGGATCACTACGTGGGAATCTGCGAAGTCGTGAAACGAAAACCCAGTACACTTAAAAAAGGATTCACCTTCAACAACATAGCAGATTCCTGCTCGCGCGCATCGCTCGCCCTGCAAGCCGGCAGGAATGACGATAAAGAAGTTTTTTTCGTTTTTGATAAGGATATCCAACGGGCTTCTTTATCATTAAATCCCTGTCTATCAAATAATTGAATGTGACAAAGTAATCTTAGTATTAAGGCGTTTGCTTGTTTTTCGGTGAACATGATTGGTGGTATTCTATACCCTTCCATCAGCACATCTACACAAAACTCCTTATACTGCCCAAGTCCAAGTCGTAGTTACCACATTTTACTTTAGCAGCAAAATCGTAGCGGTCTGGTTCATATGCCCGATGTAACTTTCGCCATACGTGTGAAACCCGATGGTAGGGATATCGCTGAAAACATTCCCGTACGCTTCTTCCTGTTTCTTTTCGATCAACTCAAGCTTTCGTAAGACACAGTTAAAATTGATCAAACATGAAAATGGACCTGTGTCTCTTGATTTCTCCACTAAGGACCGCGTAGTTTCATTTACTATATCCGTAGATTCCAGTATATCCAGGTTTTGCCCTTCTTTTACACCGCAATAGAACAATATATCCGTTCCGTCCGTCACCCGTGGGCTTCTCACGAACGGCTCATCATCATTGATCATCAATCCCACAGGATTTTGGATGAACCTGCTTTCTACCTCGCCCTGGGCACAATTCAATGATTCAGCATAGGCCTGGGTAGCGGGCTTGCCATTGAACTCCTGGATCCTTCTTTCCCTTTCAACTAATTTCGTTACCTTCAGTTTTTTGGAGGTGGATTTAAAGCTTTGGGTTTTTAATACATCATATCCCTTCGTCGGCTTTATAAGTACCAGGACGGCAGCATTACTGTAGGCTTTGCCGTTGGCAAAAACATATGTCTTTTCGAATGCCAGGTCATCTCCAGCCGAACCGCCGATAAATACAATATCGGATTTATTACCAACCAGGTTATTGATCATTTCCTCCTGGTTGCTTAGACCGTCTACCAGCAGAAGACCGACATACTGCTGGAAGTCGAAATCAGCGACGGGGCTGCCAAAGTGTTCTCCAAACGCCCCAAAGGCTTTATCAATTTTTGGCACCAGGGTTTCATGAACATCCTCTACGATCTCGATGTGATGATCTTCCAGGACATCCTTCTCCAGGCACATGGCAACAATGCTTTCATCCAGCATTTGACCTGAAACGAGTTCACCGGCCGTCGTACACCCGATACTATTGATTTGGAATTGGCGGTCCATTTCCATTGCCAGCTCATCTACATTATAGCAAGATGACGCAAAAAAGAGGAGCAACTCACCCTGTTTGGGGTCCAGGTCCTTTTTTAATTCACTTACTGCCGCTTTAATATCTTTATTTTTGGTAAACGCAGTTACGGTCTTCATATATTTTGATTTTTAATTAGGTAAATCAATATTTAGGTCTTTTGCAGCGCTCCTGATCTTATCGGAAAGGCCTTCATCTTTCAAATGCGCATCGCCATCCAATATCTCTTTTACAGGAATACCTTTTAGCATTAGCTTCATTGTATAATTTATTTCCTGGAAACTGTTGCCCCGTGATTTGGAATCAATAATGAATTTGATTTGCCGTTGATAATCTTCAATACTACTTTTCATTCAGTTATAAATTTTTTAAGTAAAATTATTATGATACCCCTCAGTGTGCTAACGTTTGCCTTGTATGCCATAATAGGCTAATATGAATTTAAATAACTGATTTTCAGAATGTTCATTGTCTTTTAATTTTATAAGGAACACAAGAAGTTCCCGATTGTTCAGAAATTTTTCTAGCACTTCAAATAGACAATTCCACGATCCAATATGACAATGGGTATTGAAAAAATAAAAATTCTGACGACTGAAGAAGTGAGCATTATAATTCTCCTGCAACACGCTCATTCCGGTCACCTGGCGCCTCCCCAGGGTCTCATGGACTGGTCATGGCATGAGAAGGGATCCTGGATCAAATCATGTTGCGTTGTCCATCTCGAAGTGGCATTCTTAGAATATAGAGGAGGTATGAGCGTTTATCGTTCGCCAGGAACATCCAACTTTGCCAACAACCGCTTGTGTATGCCCAGCATGGGCATGTGGTATTGAAGACACCAAAATTATTCCAGGGGGTAAAAGTCCCTTATACGCGGAAGTCGTGACCCAAAGCATTAGCGAGTCGCAAGGTGGCTGATCGTGAGATCTGCATGGAAAGGATCGAAACTGCAAAACCCGGTTCCCACCCCCAATCAAGTTGAGGGCAGGCTGAACAGGAACGGGATACAGGGGCTAACCAGGCCCGATGAGGCAGCACGTCATACCAATGTACAAGCTGAGAAGAAGAGGGTACGAATCAATGCTTTCCTATTACTGTAAGACCCAACCTGGCATTCAATGGACTGCCCATTACGAGAACCGTACGCGGGGTGGTGTGAGAGGACGCACCCCATCAATTGCCGCTGATGGGGCCGCCTTCTCGATTAGCGAATGTAAGTTGAAGCCAAGAAAGGATCGCTGCGAACAACGATCCTTCCCGTCAAATTCAAACGCCAACTTCCTGGTTCCAAACTCCTGTAGCCAAGGTGTTTTCGACATATTGTTTAAAATCCGTTGCTTTTCTTCCAAGCACTCTTTCTATGTCATGAGATATTACTTGGTTGTCAGCATTTCCTAAAACCTCCTTGAATAAGTATCCGAAGAGCCATACATAAGAGGCAGGCAGGCCAGCCGCCTTCATTCCATCTTTGAATTCTTCGATTGTGATTGGAATGTACTGAATGTCCCTTCCAATTCCCTGTTCCATCATTTTTACTACTTGTTCAAATTTCAGCTTTTGAGGGCCCGTCACCGTGATGGTTTCCCCGTTATAAGAATCATCTACCAGCACCTTTGTCACCACGTCCGCAATGTCCGTAGCATCCACAAAAGGGATCTCTGCTGCTGGCATAGGTAGCGCTACTCGACCGCTAAGGACGAAATCCAAGAAAGCGCCTTCACTAAAGTTTTGATTGAACCATGAGGCTCTTACTAGCGTGTAATTAAGTCCTGAGTTAGCAACAATTTGCTCACAGGCTTCTGCTTCCGCTTCACCCTTCCCTGATAACAGGACTACTTTCTCTAGTCCTTCCTTTAAGGCAGCTTCCGTTAATGCTGTGATGGCTTCTTTTGCCCCTGGGACTGCTAAATCCGGATAATAGACTATATAGGCCCTATCCATACCTTTCAAAACTGGCCTAAAAGTGGAGTAATCCTCCCAATCAAAGGCCGGGGTGCCTTTTCTTGAACCTACTCTTACAGGGTGACCCTCTTGTGTGAGTCCTTCAACGACTCGGTGACCAGTCTTACCGGTTCCCCCGATTACTAAGATGTTGTGTTTCATTTTGCTTTTATTTATTTGAGATTAGGCTGCATTTTTAGCCCATTGCAGCTTTTGAGCTTACTTTTTTTGAGGATGTTCTTGATGCGTTCGATGAACCAGGGGGCTGCCATCATTTTCTAATTCTGCCTCGGTGAAATCAGGGGTACCTCTCATGATTTCCTGCGATGCTTGGGTTTTCATCTAGGTAACTGGAAAAAGCCATAATACTTACTGTTTAGATTTATTAACCTCGACTTAAAATCATTGTAGCTTTGTCTTAAAATGAGGCTTAGAATACTTTTACAGTCTTTAAACTGGGAACTAGCTTCCGTTCTACGACACAGCAGATTCCGGCTCTCCCAATGAGCCCTCTCACAACCACCGGCCCGGAATGACGGTCATTTTTTTAATCGAGTCCAGGTTATTAATTTTTGAATTGAGTGTTTAGTGCCAGCAAAGCCATAAGGAAGGATAGGACGGAGAATAGCATCCGAATCGTATGGAGCTGGTTCCAATGTGACTCATAGTACTGTCTGAATTCGTTGATTTTTTGCGTACTTAGTTCCTTTAATTTGAGTGCGTCCAATTCATTATTTAGAGGTACATTCCCCAGGCCAGTCACCCCAACTGTGCCGATTAGGTAAGCCAGCGTGGCTACTAGCAGGAACCAAAACCCTTTGGTACTCACAGGGTATGTAAAGAAGGTTGCGCAAACCAAGGCAACCAGCGCACCAAAGAATACTACGAAGAAGGCGGGATTTAATATTTCCCGGTTAATACTTTGCAAGGCATTCAAATAGGCCAGGTCTTCGATTTTTTGCAAGCCCGGGATCACTGATACTGACCAAGCGTAAAACAGTCCGGCAGACAGTCCTGTGAGGACCAGTGAGGCATTAAGCGATATGTTTTGTATTCCCATGATTTAAAATTTTTCTTGTGTAAAAAGTCATTTTTCAAGGGTGGCGTATTCTTCATAGGTAAGTCGAATCTCATTTCCTTTGGGCATTCGTCGTTCTGCAAAAACCATCCTGTAGATCTTTTTTGCTCTCTTGGAAATGTTCTTTTCTTTGAAGACCATGAAGGGGTTTTGCTTTCGATGGCACACATTGCACTTTGCATCCAGGATTTCAAATGCCGCCTTCTGCAACTTATCGTCAAAAATGGACGGCTTTTGATGATTCTTTCGAGCACCTCCTGGAGTGGTATCGAAGGCACTGAAGAGTGTTAAACCAACGGTTATTATCCCAAACCAAATCGTTGTGCTAAGTCTCTTTTCCATTTTAGTCCGTGATTGATTACGAGTGTAAAATTGAAAATGAGAGACAGCCTATGCTTGACACTTTGTGCCAATGATTTGACAGTTTAAGCCAAATGGGTAGAAAGGGTTAGTTTTTTCGGAACTCGACAGGCGATAGACCTGTCCAGCGCTTAAATGCACGGTTAAACGCACTTTGTTCCGAAAAGCCGGTTTCGAAGGCAATTTCCGCGATGCTCCGGGAAGATTTTTTAAGAAGGCATTCGGCAACACCCTGCTGGATCTTTTTGATAAGATCCCTGTAAGAAACCCCAGCTTCCGATAGCCTGCGAGTCAGTGTGCGGTTGCTCATCCCCATGTGCTCGGCTATTTGATGAATGCTGGGTATGCCACTGGGCAGGGCATCTTTTATGAGCTTTTCGACATCAAAAACCAATTTACTGCCTGCAACTTCGAGTCCATTGGTTTCTTCTTCAACTCGCTCTACCAGGAATTGATTGATACTCGCATCCGCCTTGGCTGTCCTCGTTCGCAGGTCAGTGGTTTTGTAGGTGATTGAGTAATGGGGCTGGTTAAAAAGTATGGGACATTGGAAAGCCGCCTTGTAACTTGTGAAGTCTTTCGGGGGATTATGTTTAAAGGTGACCTGGGTAGGACGTATGTTTTTCTCAGTAATGGCTTGAAGTACGACTACCGTTGCAGAAAGGCTAGCCTCTGTAGAGAGTTCCAATCCACGACGATGAGGATCTCGATCCAGGTGAACATGAGATAGATCTTTTTCTTCTTTGATCTGCCACAGGAATGTATTGGATAGCAGCTTAAAGTAGCGTTTACTTCGTTCGAAGATCTCTCCTGCCCAGGAACAGGTTCGCCAGGAAAGACCTAATACTCCATAATCTTCAATTTTCATTTGCTGTCCAACCCTGACCCCAAATCCGGGTCCCAGTTTTTCATCCAGCAGTTCATGGACCGTAAAGAACTCCTCTGCCGGAATGGCTTGCAAAGCATCGATGGCATCAAAAGGTGTTTTATAATGCATGAAATCTTCTTGTGTCATGCCCTCAGCCATAGCGCAATTCAGCATTTTACGATACAAATTGATGGAGAAGTATTTCATTACTAGGGACTAATATAGAAGGAATTAGATGATATCGAAAAAGTGGTGATCGCTAACGCACAGGTAAGCCCTGTAAGCATGTCCTTCCAAACTGATCCTAAAGTTAATATTTCACGATGAAATTTGCTCGTGGCTCAGTCAGTTCATTGAGCTTATCGATTATATCTCATTTTCTCTTTTGCCGGAAAAGCCACTGGAAGAAGGTATAGTAGTGTGTCATCGCAATCTTGATTGTTAGCAACATTCCCGTTTGGTCTTTCGCACCTTTTAAAAGGATCAATGTATGATCCCGAAACCCCACGTTATGCTTGTGATTTTCCATTCTCCACTGACCTTGTGCAATGTCATCAACTTGTATTCTGGAAGCTCGGTTCGAAATTGATCCAATCTAAGCCGGGCCAGCGCCACCTTATCATAAATTTCAATACTCAATAACTCCTCCTTGTAATTTGGATCTGCATTCTCCGAATCCAATTGAAATGCACTTTCTGAGTATTCCCCGTTTTTGTTGACATACCTGTAAGCACCCTTTTCATGCATTGAGAGCTTTTTGTGCCGGGTACTCCCGGTATGGTCACCGATATAAAAGTTCTCTATTGTTTTAAGGATCGCTTGGCGGTCGGAAAAATCTGTTTGCAAAGTAGATTCACCAGGACGCTGCCCCGTTTCTTGAGCAGATAATGAAGGGGTAAACAGAACAAATACAAATAGTGTGAGGTAGGATAGAAGTGACTGTTTCATGACTGTGATGTTTTCGATCCTCCTATATACGTAGAAATTCAAGTTAGGTCTGTTCAATCGTTGAAAAAACACGAAGTGTTAGCAGGTCTTTGTCATATATAACTTGGGAATGAAGTCTCATCTATGCGATTGTATGACCTCCGTTCGATTTAAAATTATGGTAGCCTAGTCTTAAAATGAGGTTTGGAATACTTTCACGGTCTTTAAACTGGGAACTGGCTTCCGTTCTACGACACGGCAGGTGCCGGCTCTCGCCATGAGCCCTTTCACAACCACCGGCCCGGAATGACGGTCATTTTTTCAATCGGGTCCAGGTGATTAGTCGAATGTATCATTGTAGCTAACGCCTAGCTATGATGAGTGGGGATTAGAAAGCACCCTCCTGCCTTCTCACACATAGCCACGCTTTATTTCAAAATCTATTATTTGTGGTGGATTTTCCAATCCCCACGAAAATATCTTGATTGATAAAACCCCATTCATTCATGGCATATGTTAGCGGGCGAATCTTTTTCGTTGTGCATTGCTGAAAATCACTGGGAAAGTGTATCCTTCTTCCAACGGTTCACCCCTTGAATAGAATTTCCTAAGTTGGGGAAATTCATCTAGAACTCTCTGAATTTCTTGAACATATAGACCAGGGGCTTTACTGTGCATAATGGTTAAACTATCAACTTTGCCCATTTTGATGCTTACAAAGACTTTATAATCCTTTGACAATTTTGGTAAGTCTTTCCAGTTGATTCGGTTGTGAACCTCCGCCATGATAGAATCGGGGTTGCTTGGAAAGTTCATGTCGTTAGCCCGATAACCGTTCACATAATGTTGCTGATTAATTTGGTTTCCCCGAACGATTTCAATTTTCGTTTCTTCTTCAAAATAGCGTTCAAACCCTGTATGATGATACTTGATCATCTTGCCATGTTGGATAAATAAATTCCCTGTAAACCAGCTCGCCTTAATAGGAGACTCAGAATCACAGAGTTTGCTAAATATGCTTATTTCTTTGCTTGCGCAGAGGTACACATCAACAAGAAGAAGTTCATTGTTCTCTAACTTCCAAAGGGCTTGGTAGCTTCTCCATAAAGCCGTCGAGCACATCAGTTTTAAAAAAGGATATTTCTCTTCTCGTTCTTCATACTCTCCCAAGTAATCTTCCAGTGGTAAGGAAAGAAGCTGAAGCGTATCACCTTTGTAGATTATCAGTTCAGCCCGCTGACCAGTTGCATGGAGTTGTTTAACTAATATGACTAATAGGAATAAAAAACTGCGAAATAATGTCTTCATACCCCTGTAATCACGATAGTTGAGAAAAGCCACATTTTGCAATCACGCTCGCCAACGGTCGCGGCTATAAGTAGTTTGCTTAGGCTAGTACTAAACTTTGCAAGTACGTATAGTCATCGTTGTATGTCGTCTTTATTCTTTTTTATAATATCCCTTTATCCCAATGCCAATCGTCCAGAAGTATTTACCTTCATCAGGTTCAAGAATTTCCCACGTTTGTTCGTCCTGCCCGGGAATGACTTGTCGCCAAACCGCCAAGTCTATTGAAGGGAAAACATAGGAATATGGAATTTCATCATGTTCTTTATCAAATTCCGAACGGGTTGTATCTGAAATTTTCTGAAGTAATTGTTGAGCGGGTGTTTTGAAAACTTCAATGTCTTTCAAATAGACTTCAACAAATTCGGAGTCCTTGCCAGAGAATTCTATAAAATCCACCTTACCATTGTCATCAAATGTTATTTGCAGTTCATTTTTGAAATAACCATCCTTGGCAGGAATAGGTATTGAAAAATCACCATAATCCATCACGGATTTCTCTGATGAATATGCAGGCTTCCCTAGAATTGCCCGGGTTTCTTCTCTTGTCATTCCAAGTTTTAAGCCTCCTGCCCCGATATGTGGTTCTAAATCAAATCTCATTTTTCTAATGGTATACCGCCCAGGTAAGCTCCGGATCAACCTTTCAAATATTATCAAAAGTAGCTTCTCCCGTAGGCATTAGCATATATCTCAGTCAACCCATGGAGCTTAGCATCTGTGTGCGCCCTTGAAGGGTGAATATAGCTCATGAGGTTGAGCGTTCCAAAGGGTGAAAGTCCCTTTCGCGATGGGATCCCCGTATCAAGTACGGGGCAGGCTGAACAGGAACCATATCCAGGGGCTATAAGGCAGGATGAGGTAGCACATGATACCGAACCGAAATAGTAGATGTGGCAGCGATAGGCACAAGGATTATCCATTCTCAGTGTCTCTTTTGGGTGGGGTATAGCACAAGGAAGAGACTCTGAACCTCGTGTAACGGCACTACCAAAGCTCTATGTGAGAAGATGCAAAGGTAAAATCAGTGCTCCTGCCTTCGCACTTATAAAGGTTTACAGGGTAAATGGAAGGCACTTCATTGAACCTGGATTGAAAATTCAAGTAGGAGTATGGAGGGAAGACATCCAGGAACAGCGCGGCCCATTTGAGGCCCGTGGGTAAGCGGCCTATAGCGGCTGGATAGCGCGTTTCGAGGGGAAATTGGGCTTTGTTCGCATATTGTTTTAGTTTTTGTTGTATTCCACCTTTCCATATACCTCATGTTTCAGCAAGTTCTTTAACTCTTCGGAATCATATTTCAATTTCCTACAAAGGAAGATCCTGTAAGAATACCATGAAGGCCGGGATGCATAAAGGTTCTTAATTACTGCCACTTCCTCGACTTCTTCAAAATATTGCTCCCAAGTCTTTTCTTTCCAGTTATCCTCCCCGATAGCAATTACTATTTTATCGGTCGAAAATTTAGGGACCCAGTCATAATAAGAACCATGAAACGAAATTGCTAATGGCAAATCCCTGGATTTGCCCATTAGGTTAATACCACCAGCAATTGACATGTGCCTTCCCCAGGTTAAACACCGATCTTGTTCTGGTCCAGGCAATTGTTGGTAGGTTGAATCGACCACGCTAATTATTTGCTCCCAAATGCTGGCAGAATAAAACTGTTCAAATGCTAAGGGTATATTCCCATCTTCATTTTTCTCCAATTTGTACATTTCTATAAAACTTGACAGCTTCATAATTGGCAAACCCTGGGGCAAAAGGTATAGGCCTGCAAGGCAAACTGTAGATAAATAGGAAATGAAAATCCATTTTCTATTTATCAAAAGATGTTCTAAATAAACACTGGCCAGCGACACCAACCCCAGGGTAAGGCTCATGTAATAATAAAATTTGCCCTTCGAGATGAAGAAAAGCAGGAAGGCGAAGAGGAGGGTGAATGATAAAATACGATATTTTTTGAATCGAGGGACAAAGTGGATCACGAGTAATGCCCCGATCCATAATGGTGCGATAACGGGATTCAAAAATAAAACCAAAATGGTCATTTCATCCACGAAAGAAACCTGATCTAATTGCGAATCATAGAGCGCAGAGAAATGCCTGGTCATGGGGAAGTCATGATTGATCTGCCATATTAGGTTAGGAAAAATGACGACCAGGAAAATTAGCAAACTTATCCATACGTATTTTTTTGTCAATAATGATCGCTGGACGCATAGAATGGAAAGAACCGATCCCGCCAATAAGAATACTACACTATATTTTGTTAGGAATCCCATTCCTGCAACTATGCCGAACAGGACGAGATAAAGATTTTTGGGGTCGTTGCAGTAGCTGACAAGTAGATAGAAACATCCTACCCAGGCAAGTTGTTCGAAAACATTGGGCAGGAAGAGACTATGCATTAAAGCCAGGCCCGGTGAAAACACGATACAGGTTAAGGTGAGTATAACGGACAGCCTCCCTCCTCCAAGTTTCCAGGTGATCAAGGCGCAAAAGACCAGGATCAGCGATGAGGCGAGGTATACAAAGAAATGATTGACATGTAGAGCATCCGACCCGTACAAGTTTTGTAGAAACGCTAGTACACCTATAACAGGAGGGAAATCGGCATATCCAAACGCCAAGTGCCGTCCTGCATCGATATGCATCAGCTCATCCCCATGATAGCCGGCATGGCTGTCGGCATACATGTGAAGCGCTAAATTAAATACTACGAAACCGAGGACAGTGAATAATGGGAATTTATGTTTGATGTTTTGCAATCAACGAGGTATTGGGATACCACCTTGCTAAAGTGCATATGCCCAAACTTTGCTACGAGTACTAAAATAGTTGATCTGCACGGGGACGCCAAGTCCAACCTCATAAAAAGACTCAGAAAACCACCGTGCCAGGAAAGTGAAGTTGCGGTGGAAGCGTACCGGGTGAAATGGGTAGTGAGGGGAGTACGTCATATAAAAGCTCACAGAAGGCACCTCGCCACATGACTGCTGGCATATTTGTTAGCTGGCGTATTTTTTGAAGTATTTGAGAGTGTTCCAAGCCTTTAGCAGTTTGATACTTAGAAAAATGGATGATACAATTAGAGCTACTAAACCTGATCGAAAGTCATAAATTGTAACTAACAAACTAGCACTCCATATAAATACGAGTGGGTACATGGTCAATTTAAAATACTCAAGTTCGATGATGAGCAAGGAGTTAGTCTTTGCATATCTTACATATACGATTACGTTGCGCCAATAAAAAAACCTGGGACTGAATAATTTAAAACTACCTTGGTTAAATTTTCCTAGATAATTTGTAGTTGGACTGTTGATGCTTGATGAACGCAATTGTTTTCGCATCCAGGCTGGCCATTCAGCATATTTAGGATCAAACTCGGCAAACTTAAGAGTGTCCAGCGTTTCATATGAGCCGTGAAGTTTTTGCTTCAGTTCATCAACGGAAAGATTAGATGCTATCTCATTTAATGCAGAAATTGGCAGTTTTGTCATGTCAGCTAACCTTTAGCTTCCGTAAGCTGGACTTTTCGTCCCGATAATTATCGAAACTACAAATGTCGTTGAAAATGAGTACGCTTTTAAAAGTGCACTAGGTGAGATTCTTTACCACCACAATTCCCGGGAAGATACTGGCACACTCACCTTAGAACTTGGTCATAAATAGTCAATTTATGTTGTAACCAAATCCTATGGTTAATGTACTATTTAAATTTTTTGAATTTGAGTTAAAACCATGATAATTAGTTGCTCTTACTAAAGTACTTGTAAAAGTGGCTCCTCCTGCCGCAGGGATAGATTCGAATTCGTTATTGTACCTGGCATCTAGTTTTTTTAGACCTACGTTGGTTCTAAGCTCTACCTTCAGAATTATTCGTTCAAATACCTTTTTAGCAAAACCTGTACCTATTGAGATACCGTAATCAATGTTATTAGTGAACGCCTTGTCTTCATCATCTAGTTCAATTTCGGAGTAATAACTGCTTATGAGTTCAGATTTGTTGAAAACAAGTTCTTTTTGAATGGTTTGATTCGCCGAAGATGATATTAGATATCCAGAATATACACCAGCCTCAATAAACAGGTGCTTTTTAGGGGTAATGTATTTTCTAATTAGTACAGGTAGCGTGATATACCGGTTAGATATTTTTGATGAAAATTGCTCTCCTGTGGTAAAAGATCCATCCATAGTTGATGATGAGTAGTCTAGATCTATACCTTTACTTTCAAAAAAAGGCCTGATGAAATTGCCAAGTCGTACTCTATAAAGTATTCAATTTCTAATCCGGCGGAAAAGCCTAACAATAGATCTTTAAAAAAGCTTAATTCGTAATCAGTATATTGATTGGCTTCCGTAATTTCTGCGGGATACGGAGTAAGCCAAGATAGGCCGTTAAAGTATAATTCGTCTGAGCCATAGATATTCATTTTGTTGGAAGCCTCTCCATTCATGAAATTTGATAAACTAATTCCTCCTGTAAGGTATATGTTAAGTTTAGCCTGGCCATATAGTCCATTAATTAATGAATATGTAAGTAGTACTAATGTCCAACGACTCATCTCTTGACAGTCAATTATTTACAACAACACCTGGGTAAAGTGAATTATCCACTTTATTCCCCTGCATCCTTTAGACTAAAATAAGCGCTTTAAAATTTTTAAATGCTTATTACTAATAATATAAAAACTTTCTAAGCAGCACAAAACAAGGGGCGAGGCCCCCTCACCGAAACCTCACCCCAGACTCTCCTAATTATCCACAATCACCCTAGCTGCCAAATACCCCCGGTAAAAATTAGGATCTGCGCTTTTATACCGCTTCATCACCCGGTCCATGCGGGCGGTGAGCAGCTCGTTCGCTTGGGTGAAGAGGTCTTCCAGCGCCCGTACGGCTTGTGACGTGGCTACTTTATATAATCGCGGTTGGCCCGAGATGGCCAGGTAGTTATCGTACGCATTCTTTAAGTCCGTGATCTGGTCGGGCGACATGCCGTAGTCGGCCATGGCTTCTATGTGCTCTTCCAGCAGTTTGATGGTCTCCTTGATCACCACTACGAATTCCTGGTTGGGCAG
>JANQLQ010000079.1 GCA_028280565.1 Fulvivirga sp. | reverse complement strand
CGACAAGTTAGCAATAGGCAAAGGGCAGTAGGCAAAATAGGGGGTTGCCGACTGTTTACTGCCGACTGCCGACTTTGGGAACGAGACCGAAAAAAATAGCTTGAACGTCATTTGAGATCTGACACGACACTAGATTGAAAACAGTAGCAGCCCGAACAAGTATTGGTGTTCCTCGTCCTACTTCTACCCATAGGAAGAAACGTATCAAAGTAAGGCTAACCCAGGCTCCAATTACGCAATCACCTGTTCAGCCCTTGAAATATTCCATATGGTGTGGGCGTCTTTGACCAATTTCGCCAAGGTGCCTGGAGTTATGGCCTGTTTGGGATCATCACCAATGCCATGGGCCGGGTCAATATGGCTTTCTATGATCAAGCCATCCGCACCATAAGCCATGGCTGCCAAAGCCGCGCCGGGTACGTATTGGGCCCTGCCTACCGAGTGCGAGGGGTCCACGATGACCGGGGCCCAAGTCTTCTCCTTCAACAGCGGGGTAATGCTTTCGTCGGGATTATTTCTATACCCTTCCATTTGAGGAATAGTGCCACGCGGGCATAGTACAACGTTGGGATTGCCGCCGGCAACAATATACTCTGCTGCAGCCACCAGTTCATTGACAGGGCCCATGGCCCGTGTTCTTTTTAGAAGGACGGTAGTAGAGGAGTTTGCCGTTTTTTCCCCTACTTTTTTGAGTAAAGAATAGTTTAAGGCATTCCGTGTCCCGATCTGTAAAATATCTACCCCAGCCTCTATCGCAATATCCAACTGGTATTCGTCCATCACTTCCGTATCTATGGGCAGCCCGGTCTTTTCTCGCGCTTCCACCAGGATCTTCATCGACCGGTCATCTCCTTGGAAGGCATAAGGCATCGTTCGCGGTTTCCAAACACCGCCTCTCAAGGCCTTTGCACCGGCTTCTTTGACGGCGAAGGCGGTTTCTATAAAGAAGTTTGGATTTTTTGGGTCGATGGTACATTGACCGGCTATGATAAAAGGCGCTTCACCCAAAATATGTCCGTTGATGACAATTTTATGGAGTGCTAATTCCGAACGGATGTCCATCAGTTTGTAAGGGGAATCAATGGCATCAAACCGGTCTATATAATTTAGCCCGAGGATACGATTGATCAAGATCGATTCGCGCTCTTCCCCCAGCAAAGCATAGATCGTCCTGTGATGCCCCTCGATACCTTTTATTTTACAACCGTATTCCTGTGCTATTTCGGTTACTTCTTTTAGCTGTTCTTTTGTTAATTTTGGTTCTTTTGGAATGATCATTATCCGGCTCCTTAAAATGAAGGGTTAAAAGTATACCTTACGATCAATAATCAAATAAAAATCTACTTTTTTTGAGCACGGAGGTCGATTTTACTAACTAACGTTCGTCTACATTGGAAGTTAATATCCACGGGCACCGGTTTAAACTGTACGAAGAGAAATGTTTGCTTTGGGAGGAGAAAAAGATGCTGCTCATTGCCGATCTGCACCTGGGCAAGATCAATCATTTTAGAAAATCAGGCATAGCGGTCCCCAATACGCCCAACAATGAAAATATGGAGCGGTTGATCTTGCTTTTGCAAAGGGTCAAACCCGGTCGGGTAGTATTTATGGGAGACCTTTTTCATAGTCATTACAACCCGGAGTGGGAGGTTTTCGGACAGGTTATCCAGTATTTCCCAGCCATAACTTTCGAACTGGTAGTAGGCAATCACGATATCCTGAGTGGCTACCAGTATAAAAAGAATAAGCTAGTGCTTTACGAAGAACCACTGGCCGAGGATGATCTTATTTTGTCGCATGAGCCGCTGGAAACTATTCCCGGGGGGCATTATAACATTGCGGGACATATCCACCCCGGGGTATTGCTGAAAGGTAAAGGACGACAGCGACTGCGATTACCTTGTTTTTATTTCGGTCGCCAGCAGGCTTTGCTCCCCGCTTTTGGGCAATTTACCGGCACATACCCTATCAAACCCCAGCAGGGCGACAAAGTGGTGGTGATCGTGGAGGGAAAATTGATGGAGATATAGGGTGGATTTTTCGCACAAGTATTAAGTCTACGTGTCATTGGACGGTTAGCTATTTTTTCCAGTCTCGTTCTTAAAACGTCCTTGAAACTTAGCTTTGATAGGAAGCGTTTAATTTGGACAAATTAGGCAATAGTTTAAAAAATGTTTCGGGGAATGGGAGCCTCTAAATGAGCAGTATACGCGGGATGTTGAGGCTCTAAACCTGGTTTTCATTTTCTTTTGCGCGCCCAAAAGAAAACGAAACAAAAGAAAAGGGCGCCAGCAACCAAGCCCATTTTCCCCTCGAAACGCACTATCCGACCCCTAC
>JANQLQ010000078.1 GCA_028280565.1 Fulvivirga sp. | reverse complement strand
CATCTCGAACAGCATTTTGCCCTTCATTTTTTCAAGGATTTTAGCCCTTCTTCTTTCCAAGAAGTTGTCGATCTCCTTCTGCAAGAGTTCGTTCCCTTTTGGGGATTCATAAACTTTTATGAAAAACTCTTCAGGTTTGATGGGTTTCTTGTAAAAATGCTTGATGATAGCATCTTGTTGAGTACTATCCATCAGGTTGATCAGCTCAAAATCTGTTTTATCTAAGCCATTTTCAAACTCGTGGGCATTCTTTGAAGAGATGTTTTGGTGTTGTAACGTCAATTTGCCCTTTTCGTCGAGGTGAACAACAAAAGACTCGAACAAATAACCGAGGTACTCGTGTTGGTAAAGTGAATAAATAATTTGAAAGGGCTGCGTCGCGGATACCTTCATATGATCTAAACAAACGGAACTTGCAAATTAGTAATTTTGTACGATTTGCTCACACAATTTTTTAGGGGTTTTCTTCTAAAATATTGCTTGTACCGTTAAACGTCCAGAATACCAGCTAATTGTGGCTAGAGGTATTTTGCTGAGTTATACTTGGTGGCCATCATTGCGGGCCGGTACGAGATAACGAAAGTGATGAACACCAGACTCGCGGCGGTAAATATGAAGTCGGCTAACTGCATTTGGACGGGGTAGTGCTCAAGCACAGAAGTTTCCATGCCCATGGAGACCAAGCCAAAGGTTTGCTGGAGCCAACAGACCAGTGTACCTAATACCAAACCCAACATGGCCCCCCCAAGAGAGATGATAGCACCTTCTCCTAGGAAGATCCTCCTGATCACAGGGTCGTCGGCACCCATGCTGTAGAGTACCGAGATATCCTTTTTTTTGTCAATGACGAGCATGGTAAGTGCAAAGAAAATATTAATGCTCCCCACGGCCAGGATAAATGAGAACGCGATAAATACAAACAGTTTTTCAAGATTCAACAGTTTATAAAGATCAGCGTGTTGTTCTTCATTATTCTGTACCTTGAATGTATCTCCCAATGTGTTTTTTAGCTGGTCCCGAACGTCATCTATTATATAGTTTTCTTTTACTTTAATTTCAAGTGACGTGCGTTTGTCTCCGTAGTTGAGCAAGTCCTTTGCGAAATCAAGCGGCACAAAAATGTAGTTTTCGTCGTAGTTCTTTTCTATTGCGAATACGCTCCCGGGCAAAATATTTTTCTTACTGTAGAGCTTGCTTACGTCGAGTGACCCGGCTTTTACATCTTTTATGTAATGTACCTGTAAGGGATGCAAATTATTACCGGGAGATACTGAAAGGGCATATTGTATACCCCTTCCGAGTATAGCATAGTTCACGCCATTCTCTTTGAGCTTCAGCTCTCCACTTACTATTGTATATTCTCCAAAACGGTCTTGGTCCAAGAAATTCTCGCTCACTCCTTTGATCGTTGCTACCATGTCTGCCTGCCGGTATTTCACATAGGCATAATCCTCTATCACTTCTGTGATGATGGCGACTCCTTCTACGCCCTCTATCGAGCGCATGAGATCGTCAGTCATTTCGAACGATTTTCCCATCACAGACTCAATCTTGATCTGCGGATCAAAAGAGTTGTACAAGGAGCCGATAAGGTCGCGCAGCCCGTTAAACACCGAAAGAACGATGATAAGCGCTGCTGTGCAAATGGCCACTATGATCATAGAGATAATGGAGATCACGTGGATGAAATTCCTTTTTTTAGAAGAAAAGAAGTATTTGCGCGCTATAAAAAAAGGTAAATTCAATATTGATCAGCTTTCCGGGCTAGGAGTATCTTCACCAGGGATATCGAGATCATCGATAAGTTTATCCATCCGTGTGGCATGTTCTTCAATCTCATCGATAAAAAAGATCAATTCCGGTATTTTACGGACTTGCTTTCCTATCATTCCCCCAAGGTCTCTCCTGATCTCATTTTTATGTAAGTTGACTTTCTCGAGCATTTGGTCTTTGTCCTTTACTAGTAGCATAGACAGGTAGACCTTTGCTACCCCTAAGTCAGGGCTCATCCTTACTTCGGCCACGGTCACGAAAGAATTGGCAAAAATGCCCATCTTGTTTTTTTGAATAATGTGACTCAGGTCTTTCTGGATCAGTCGAGCAAATTTCTGTTGACGTTTACTGGCTGACATGGGGCAAATATCCGATTTAATTTACTTTTTTTCTATATTCGCTTAGATCATAACGCTTGAAACCTCATAATACCAGATAATTTTGCTCACATTTTTTAGACTCAATGATCCCTATCGTCTTATCATAATTTTTTTCATGCTATTGGCGTTCCGGGTCCCCTTTTTTGTGGAAGATACCTTAACGGCGCCCGGGTTGAATTACCTATTGATAGGGGAGAAGCTGGCAGATGGGGAACGCCTGTATTCGGAGGTTTGGGATAACATCGGGCCTTTGGCAGCAGTGGTTTACGGGATCATTGATTTTCTTTTCGGTAGATCACAGCTGGCGTACCAGCTGATCTCGTGGTTTTTGGTGTTTTTCCAGGTGTTCATTTTTAACAGGCTACTGCTGACCCATAAAGCATACAACGAGAATACCTACCTGCCGGGGTTGATCTATGCCCTCCTGATGTCCTTTTTTTGGGACTTTTTTACACTTACGCCCCTGCTTATGAGTATGACCTTTGTCTTATTGGCCCTCTATAACATTTTTAGTCATATTGAATTCAGGGCTAAAAGAGATGAAATGATATTGAACATCGGCCTTTATTTAGGACTGGCTTACCTGTTCTACTTGCCCACTTTTATCCTTGGGCTCGGCACGCTGGTGATCTTTTTGTTCTTTACGGGTACCGTCACTCGCCGTTATCTCATGGTAATTTATGGGTTCATTTTGCCTTTCATTTTAGCCTTTTTGTATTTCTTGCTTACCGGCCGGTCGCAAGAGTTTATCTATAATTTTGTCCAGCCTTTGTTTTTCGGCCATAGAAATTGGTATGTTTCTTACGGGGCGATATTACTTATATTTAGTGTTCCTCTTTTCCTTTTGGTGATGTCATTGATCAAAATGGGGAGCAGTGGCCGATTCAATAACTACCAGGCCCGGTTGAATCAAGCGATGTTTGTGTGGTTGTTCTTTTCTCTTATTGTAATATTCCTGGGAGAAATTAATGCACCCAATACCTATATTATTATGGTCCCGGCGCTGTCTTTTTATTTCACTCATTATTTTCTTCTTATGAGGAGAAAGTGGCTGGCCGAGCTGGTTTTTTTGGCATTCTTCGTTTCCCTTATTATGGTGAACTATGGCGGGGTATATGACTTCTTCCATGTGGTGAAGCCTTCAAACTTCGAAGATTACAGGATCCCTAAAGACAGCTACCAGCAATATGCCAATAAAAAAATACTTGTACTGGGAGAAGACATGCATGCCTACCGCCATGCCCGGGCGGCAACTCCCTTTTTAGACTGGGACATTTCAAAAAGCGTATTTCAAAACCCGGGGTACTATGATAACCTGTCCGTGATCCTTCAAGGCTTTGAGAATGACCCCCCGGAGGTGATCATCGATGAGAAAGAGGTACTGCCCGCCATACAAGAGAAGATTGTTTCTTTACGATTAAATTACAAGCTTGTTTCGCCGGGGGTTTACCAAAGGGTCAACAACTGATCTTTTCTACACGTCTCATATGACGCCCGCCTTCAAAAGCAGTAGCAAGGAATGTTTTTACGATTTTTTTGGCCTCTTCAAGAGCAATGAACCGCGCCGGGATACAGACAATGTTAGCATTGTTATGCTGGCGTGCCAGCTCGGATAGCTCGATATTCCAACACAAGGCTGCGCGTATCCCCAAATGCTTATTGGCAGTGATCGCCACCCCATTACCGCTGCCGCAGATCAAAACACCTTGGTGGTACTCACCTTTTTCGACAGCGCTGGCCACGGGATGAGCAAAGTCGGGATAGTCCACGGAATCGCTGCTGTATGTGCCGAAATCTTTTACCTCGTGACCTAATTCCTGTAATAATTCAATGAGCCCTGATTTGTATTCATACCCGGCGTGATCGCCTCCTATTGCTATTTTCGCCATTTGTTATCGTGTTAACGTTGGAATTTTTACTCGGTTATGGCATAATCGAATTATTAAACACAGCAAGTTCCTCAATAGCTCAAGATGAATGCAGTTAAATTCTTTGCCTATAGTTTTTTCCCGTCAGGGCTTTTGTTGCTCCATTAATTCTTCTCTCTCCTCTTTCTCTTTTTTCTTCAATACCCTTCGTGATATGAAGATACTGAACTCGTAGAGCCCAAACAATGGAAATGCAATTAATACCTGGCTCAACGGATCGGGAGGGGTAAGCATAGCGCCTAATACCAATATGACCACGATGGCATGTTTACGGTAGGTCTTCATCAAAGCCGGGGTAACTAAGCCGACCTTGGATAGGAAATATACTACGATAGGTAACTGGAAAAGAAGCCCGCTTCCTAAAACCAGCGTACTTATCGTCGATACATACGAGGTGATGTCAAACTCATTCCGTACGATATCACTGACCTGGTAGCCTGCCAGGAAATTAACCGCCAGTGGTGACATGATGTAGTAGCCAAAGAGTACACCCGTGGCAAACAGGAAGGAAACAGCAAACACGGCCCCCCGGGAGGCTCGTCGCTCTTTACTATAAAGCCCGGGGCTAATAAATCTCCAAAACTCCCAAAAAACGTAAGGAAAAGCCACAATAATGCCCACCACGAACGAGGAGGTGATGTGCATAGAAAACTGCCCTGTCATTTTACGGCTTTGTATTTTAAAATCGAGTTCATCGATACAAATCGCCGTGGAATTGATAAGATCACCTACCTTACAAAGCATTCGAAACGTCCAAAAATCTACTTTGGCAGGCCCGAATATAACCGTATTAAATACAAAGTCAACCCCTACAAATGCCGCCACGGAGAATATTAAGATGGCGGCAACCGATCTTACCAGGTGCCACCTGAGCTCTTCCAGATGATCAAGGAATGACATTTCCTTCTCATCTTTCTCGTCCGTCTCGTCGGGCTGATCAAGATACTTCACTGCTTACTTTGTATAGAGGGAAGTTTGCCATCCAGGTATTGATCTTTTGTCTTACTGAATTGATCACTTCTTGGTCATCATGATGGGTAAGTACCTCGTCTATAAAGTCTACTATTTTGATCATGTCTTCTTCCAGCATTCCGCGAGTAGTTACTGCGGCAGTGCCCAGGCGCATACCGGAGGTAACGAAAGGAGACTGGTCGTCAAAAGGCACCATGTTTTTATTAATGGTGATGTCGGCTTTGATCAGTGTGTTTTCTGCCAGCTTGCCGGTCAGGTTTTTCGATCGCAGGTCGATCAGCATCATATGGTTGTCTGTGCCGCCGGAGATCACCTCGTACCCCTTGTCTACAAAGGCTTTAGCCATAACTTTCGCATTTTTGGCCACTTGTAAAACGTACGTCATGAAATCGTCGCTCAACGCCTCTTGAAAAGCAATGGCCTTCGCGGCGATCACATGCTCTAAAGGGCCGCCTTGTGTCCCGGGAAATACACCTGAATCTAGCAAAGAGGATATCTTTCGTATTTCGCCTTTAGGGGTCTTAAGGCCCCATGGATTATCAAAATTTTCACCTATCATGATCAATCCTCCCCTAGGGCCCCGCAGTGTTTTGTGGGTGGTAGTGGTCACGATATGACAGTACTCTAAAGGATCGTTTAGCAAGCCCCTGGCGATAAGCCCGGAAGGATGGGAAATATCGGCCAATAATATGGCTCCAATGGCATCGGCAGTTTCCCTGAGCGCCTTATAATCCCAATCACGGCTGTAAGCAGAAGCCCCGCAAACGATGAGCTTTGGTTTCTCCTTATTCGCTTTTTCAGCCACCTTGTCCCAATCGATAAGCCCAGTTTCTTTTTCCACTCCATAAAAGGAAGGCTCGTAAAGCTTTCCTGAGAAATTTACCGGTGAGCCATGGGTCAGGTGCCCGCCATGCGAAAGGTCAAACCCCATGATTTTATCGCCTTTGTTGAGCACCGCCAGCATTACAGCCGCGTTGGCTTGTGCGCCGGAATGAGGCTGAACATTAGCCCAGCTAGCTCCAAACAGCTCTTTTACCCTTTCTATGGCCCGCTCTTCTACCTCATCTACTACCTCGCATCCCCCATAATACCGTTTCCCCGGGAGACCCTCTGCGTATTTGTTGGTCAGGACTGTGCCCATAGCTTCCATTACCTGTGGAGAGGCAAAATTCTCCGAGGCAATCAACTCAATACCGGATTGTTGTCTTTCCTTTTCCTTTTCGATGAGATTAAAAATAACCGTGTCTCTTTGCATAATTTTTTATTAAAGGGGGGCAATGAAAGCCGCAAAAATAAGGGAAGGACTACAGATAACCAATACCGTAGGATTTGATGTTTGTGATCGTTCAGCGTTTAACAACAACGTTACTTTTTAAGCATTTTATCGAAGTGTTTAAATGAGCGTGTTTTCCGCTTAAGGTCGGCATGGGGACTCCCTGCCATCATCCCGTTCACACATGAACGGAAATTGGCCGATCTTGAACACCTTCTACCTGCTAAATGGCCTAAACTTCCGAAAAAGAGGCATAAAACTTTGGTAGGCTATTTGTTCTACATAATTTGAAATAATTGAAAATGCGAACTACCTACATCGGCGAATTAGAAGAAGTAATACTACTTATAGTGGTTATGCTACAGGAAGAAGCCTATGGTGTAATGATCACGCGGGAAATTGAGAAACAGTTGGACCGTAAGATCAGTGTAAGTGCAGTGCACGCCACTTTACACCGTCTTTCCAAAAAAGGATATGTAAACTCTTCCATGGGCGGCGCCACACATGAACGTGGCGGGCGCAGGAAAAGGTTCTTTAAGATCACACCTGCGGGCAGTCGTATTTTGCAAGAGATCCGTGAAGCCAGGAGCCGCTTGTGGAGCCAGGTGCCACCTAACGCCTTAACGTCTTGAGTCTCCAGGGGCCATATCCACCCCGATGGGTGAACACACTGCTCAGGCGATTGTGTAAACCCCATCTCTTGGAAGAAATAGAAGGAGATCTACTGGAGTTTTACTACGAGTGGGTAAGGCAGTACGGTGTTGCCAAGGCCAACCGGCTTTATGTCTTTCACTCTATTAAATTTCTAAGGTATTATGCCTTGGGGCCAATTCTGCCATTGTCAATGATAAACGTCGATGTTATGCTAAAAGATCATTTAAAAATAGCCTGGAGGCAGCTGGTCAAAAACAAAGCTTATTCATTTCTTAACGTTGCCGGGCTGGGCATAGGCATGACAGTTTCTATGCTTATTGGTTTGTGGGTTTGGGACGAAACATCCTTCAACACCTACCACCAGGGCTACGACCGGGTGGCACGGGTTCTCCAAAATCAAGAATTTGCCGGGGGTGAGGTACGGACCTGGCGGGGGCAGGCGTTGCAACTTGCTCCTGGACTGCGCGATAGTTACGGCACGTACTTCAAGTATGTTACGCTGGCCAATTTCAGGCAGGATCATACCTTGCGTTTCGATGAAAAAGTTTTGACCCAAAAAGGAATGTTCATGGAGCCGGATGCTCCCAAAATACTCACCTTGGACATGGTCAAGGGCACACAGGAAGGTCTTTCAGAACCTTATTCCATCTTTCTTTCAGAGTCAGCGGCAAGAGTATTCTTTGGTAACGAAGATCCCACGAACCAGGTCATGCAAATTGATGACTGGCCCGGGGTGAAGGTAACAGGCGTATACGCGGATCTACCCCATAATTCTACCTTTGCCGGCCTGGATTTCATCTCTACCTGGGCACTCTATGAGACTAGCCTGCCGGAATGGCTCAATTGGGGCAATAGTTGGTTCCAGGTGATTGTACAAGTGGCAGACCAGCAGGATATGGCCCAGGCCTCTGCAGCGATCAAGAACGTAAAACAGGATAGGGTCAGTGAGGAACAAGGGGCAAGATTCAAACCCGAGCTTTTCTTACACCCTATGTCTCAATGGCACCTATACTCCCGGTTTGAGCAGGGGCAAAATACCGGGGGAAGAATACAGCAGGTACGGATGTTTTCCGCTATTGGCTTTATCGTAATGGTATTGGCTTGTATTAATTTTATGAACTTGAGCACAGCACGTTCGGAAAAACGAGCTAAAGAAGTTGGAGTACGCAAAGCAGTAGGCTCGAGACGCGGACAATTGGTACGGCAGTTTTTTACAGAGTCGCTTATGTTGGCCTTATTGGCTTTTGTACTCTCTTTGGTCTTGGTACATACACTACTTCCTTATTTTAACGACCTTGCTGGTAAAAGGATCACTATGCCATGGCTTCATCCTTTATTTTGGGGCGGGAGCATAGGATTTGCCTTGTTTTCAGGCCTCTTGGCCGGGAGTTATCCCGCGTTGTACCTTTCCTCTTTGAAGGCTATACAAGTGCTTAGGGGAACAACAAAAATAGGTAGAAATGCCGCTTTGCCCCGGAAGATACTCGTTGTGGTGCAATTTACAGTTTCCATCAGCCTGGTCATAGGTACTATGATGGTTTTCCAGCAGCTTGGCTATGTTAAGGATCGACCCGTCGGCTACAGCTTGGACAATTTGATCACGGTACCTGTCAAAAATGATGAGATATTGAGTCATTATGAAGCGTTTCGCCATGACCTGCTTCAAACCGGTGTGGTGGAGGAAGTCTCCAACGCAGCATCGCGGGTTACGCAGACCTTTGTCACGAACAGTGGCTTTAGCTGGAACGGTCAAGAAAGTGATATGCAGGATGAATTTGTCACCGTTCGCGTTACCCATGAGTTTGGAAAAACCATTGGGTGGCAGGTAATAGCGGGTCGTGATTTTTCAAAGGATTTTGGAACAGATTCTTTGGCATTGGTCATTAATGAGGCCGCAGCCAGCTACCTTGGCTTTGAAGACCCGGTAGGTGAAAAAATCAAATGGGGGATTCATGGCACCTACACGATCATTGGCGTTGTAAAAGATATGGTGACACAATCCCCCTATGAGCCGGCAAAACAGACCCTGTTTTATATTGATTTTAAAGGTCCTAAACTATCGAACGTAGCCCATATCAAACTAAGAACTGGCCAAGGTAGCTACCAAGCTATTACCGAGGTGGCAACTGTTTTTAAAAAATATGACCCGTCCAATCCTTTCGAATTCCAGTTCGTGGACCAGTCCTATGCAGATAAATTCGGGGATGAAGAACTTGTGGGCCGGTTGGCCGGTATTTTTGCGATACTCGCAATTTTGATAAGCGGTTTGGGATTATTCGGAATGGCTTCCTACGTTGCCCATCAACGTACTAGGGAGGTGGGGATACGCAAGGTGCTGGGGGCTTCAGTGACCAACCTATGGCGCCTGCTGTCTAAAGATTTTGTTTACCTGGTCTTACTCTCTTGCTTTATGGCCGGGCCCATTGCATACATGGTATTGGAGGGCTGGCTGCAACAATTTGCATACCGCGCGCCGCTGTCCTTTCGGCCATTTTTACTGGCGGGGGTGGTCGCCGTGCTCATTGCCATAATGACCGTAAGCTTTCACACGTTCAAAGCCGCTACGTCTAACCCTGTCAATTCATTAAAGTTAGAGTGATCCACAGGCTACTATTGGTATACATAGGTGGAATATCTTAATGCCCCTCGGCCGCCTGGCAAACTCGTTTTAGAAAAAATAACTATTTTTACCTAAAACGATGTCTATGAAAATGGTAAGATCTGCTCTCATTATTATTATTTTAACGATCGCGTGGGGTTGCAATACCATGATCGGGGAACGCGGGAACGGGGTGGTCGTCACCCACCGGCATGACATGGATGAGTTTTACAAGGTAGAGATCGAAGGGAGTTTCAATGTTTTATTGGAGCCCGGAGATACCCCGGCGGTCACCATCACCACAGACGAAAATCTCCATGATTTCATTACCGTGGAAAACCAAGGGAACACACTTTGGTTAGGGACTAATAAAAACCTGGTCAGCAGGGATGGAGTAAATGTTGTGATCTACTACCAAGGGTTAAGATCATTGGATGTAGGAGGAGCGGCAATTTTAAGGAGTGATCAAACCGTGGAGGGAGATTACCTGCGTATCAGCATGGCCGGGGCGGGGGCCATAGAGCTCGATGTTGATCTAAAAGCACTGGATCTCGACCTGTCAGGAGCTGGCGCTGTTGAACTTTCCGGTCGTACCGTAGAGCAAAATATAGAGATGAATGGAGCGGGTGGTTTGGATGCCGGGAAACTTATCAGTGACCGGTGTGATATCAGCATTAGTGGGGTCGGCGGCGCTAATATTAATGTACGTGAAAAACTAGTGGCATCAGTCAGTGGCATTGGCGGAATATCCTACCGCGGAAATCCTGCCGACGTGCAATCCGACGTATCAGGAATTGGCAAGATCTCCCGCGAAGATGATATACAGGAGGAAGAGCAAATTTGATATTTGTTCTAGGCCCTGGTGTTCCGATGAGGCGCCGGGAAGACTACTGTTGAGTTAAGTGTTGGGCGGCTAGCTATTTTTCTCATCCCGTTCTTCAAAGCCAGTAGTTGGCAATGTGCAATTGGCAATCCTATGTTTTTTGCCTACTGCCCTTTGCCGATTGCCGACTGATTAATACCTCAAACCTACTCATCCCGTCCCGGTATGTCATTTGAGGCTTAATTTAACACTACGGGTTTAAGCACCTTAAATAAAGACGGATGGTATTTTCTAGTCCATAGTAGATGGCATCACAAATAAGGGCGTGACCTATGGATACCTCTTCCACCTTCGGGACTTCCGTAATGAAATAAGCCAGGTTAGTCAGGTCTAAGTCATGGCCGGCATTGATTTCCAGTCCTAGTTCAAGGGCGATCTCGGCTGAAGAACGGTAGGCTGCCACAGCCATCTCTTTATCGCCATGGAATTTAGAGGCATACCCTTCCGTGTAAAGCTCGATCCTATCCGTGCCGACTTTGGCTGCGCCTTCTACCATATTGGCATCGGGGTCGGTGAAGATAGAGGTTCTAATTCCTTCTTTTTTTAATTCCTGTACCCGTTCGACCAGCAGGTCTTGGTTTTTGTGGGTATCCCACCCCGCGTTAGAAGTTAATACCCCCGGGGGATCAGGCACCAGTGTAGCTTGAGCAGGTTTCACTGTTTTTACCAGTTCCATGTAACGCTCGTCCGGGTATCCCTCTATGTTAAATTCCGTGGTGACCACCTCGGCGAGTTGCAATACATCCTCGTAGCGAATATGCCTTTCATCCGGGCGTGGGTGCACGGTGATCCCCTGTGCGCCAAATCGCTCACAATCCAAAGCCGACTTTATGATATCAGGGTTATTACCCCCCCGGGCATTTCTAAGGGTGGCGAACTTATTGATGTTTACACTTAACCTTGTCATAGAACCACAATTTTTATCCGTTAAAAGGTAAGATATGTTAGGGGTGGGTTAGGGTAAAGGCAGATTACCACGGCTTATTCCTTTGTTCTGCCTTGCGATTTCCTATTTTTGTCGATGAATACTGGGTTAGCTTCAAATTAACGAGAAGTTTAGCAAACATAATAGCACTATGAGTCTCAAACAGCAAATTGACCAAGATATCAAGGCCGCCATGCTTGCCAAAAAGAAAGATGAACTCACCGCGCTGAGGGGCATCAAGTCGGCCATTTTACTGGCAGAAACAGAGAAGGGGGCCTCGGATGAGCTCGCTGCGGATGTTGAAATAAAACTACTTACAAAAGCGGCAAAACAACGTAAAGAATCCGCCGAACTGTACAAAGAGCAAGGCCGGCAAGATCTTGCTGACAAAGAATTTTTCGAATACGAGGTAATCGCCCGGTACTTGCCAGAACAGATGTCTGATGAGGAGCTCAAAGGAGAATTGGAAAAGATCATAACACAGCTAGGAGCCTCTAGCCCGCAGGATATGGGTAAGGTAATGGGTGTAGCTACAAAACAGCTTGCGGGCAAAGCGGACGGTAAGAAAATATCCGAAATGGTCAAATCCATACTCACGTAATAGTTGAACCTCTTAGACATTGTACTGGCCGTCATCCTTCTTTTTGCCGCCTACAAAGGTTTCCAGAGAGGATTTTTACTAGAAGTTATTGCTGTAGCCGCCTTTGTATTGGCAGTACTAGGAGGGTTTAAGCTCCTACACTGGGGCATGGAGTTGCTCGGGCAGTACTTCAATCTCCATGGTGAGATATTGCCTTATGTGTCATTTGTATTGATTTTTATAGCTATCGTTTTGATCGTTAATGTGATCGGCCGGTTCCTGAAAAAAATTGTTGACATGACATTACTTGGACCTGTGGATAGTATTGCAGGCGCTGTAATATCCATGATCAAATGGGCTTTTGGGATCAGTATCATCCTTTGGCTTTCAAACTCCTTCGGGCTCGTATTCCCGGGAAGTTGGGTAGATCAATCTATCCTATATCCTTACCTGCTTACCTTCGCTCCCCAGGTAGTGGATGTATTCTCCTCCGTGTTACCCTTCACGGACGACTTGTTTAAAATGATAAGGGACTTACTCCAGGGTGATTCTGCTGCTTGATAATTTTGATTCATTCACCTATAATTTAGTGGATTACTTCCACCAGTTGGGAATAGAATGCACGGTGGTGCGCAATAATATCAGTCTTCCCTCGATAGTTGAGCTGGAAATATCTGCATTAGTGATCTCCCCGGGGCCGTGCACCCCGGCCAGGTCAGGGAACTTAATGCAGGTCTTAGATCATTATCATGACAAAGTCCCTATCTTGGGAATATGCTTAGGGCATCAAGCGATTGCACACTACTTTGGAGGAAAAGTAGTGAAGGCCCTACGACCTATGCATGGCAAGCTTTCACGGGTTTGTATTGAAAAAGACCCTCTCTTTCGTCAAATCCCGTCTACTTTCGAGGTGGCCCGTTATAATTCACTGGTTGTAGAACTTGATAATAAACGTGTGAAACCCATCGCTTGGAGCGATGAAAGGGAGGTCATGGCGCTAAAACATAGTTCATTGCCTATATGGGGGGTGCAATTCCACCCGGAGGCCATATTAACCGAATATGGGCTCGACTTGCTTAAAAATTGGCTATACTGTAACAATTTGACAGGTTAATTCGTCAATTTTGTTTACTTTGTAATAAACCATTTTCGTACATGGCATTTGAAATCAGGCAGGACCAGGATTACAAATACATCGATGAGGGCTCAGGGCATGTACTGCTTTTGCTTCATGGCCTATTCGGTGCTTTAAGTAACTGGAAAAGTGTCGTGCAGCATTTCAGGGAAAACTACAGGGTAGTGATCCCTTTATTGCCTATTTACGAAATGCCTTTAAAACAAGCAGGACTAGACGGGCTTGTGAAATTTTTGGAAGGCTTTATGGCGTTAAAAGGCTTGGGCAATGTTACGGTCATCGGGAATTCGTTGGGTGGCCATATAGGTTTGATCTACACCTTGAACAATGCGCATAAAGTGAAACATTTGGTGCTCACGGGGAGTTCAGGCCTGTTTGAAAACTCTATGGGAGGCTCTTTTCCAAAAAGGGGCAGCTATGAATACATACAGGAAAGAGTAGCTTATACCTTTTATGACCCTAATACCGCTACCAAATCATTGGTCGATGAAGTATTTGAGACAACCAAAAGTATTCCCAAGTGTTTAAGAATTGTAGCCATAGCTAAATCGGCACAGCGTCATAACATGGCAAATGAGATTACGAATATTAAACAACCAACATTATTAGTGTGGGGGTTAAACGATACCATAACGCCGCCTATGGTGGCACATGAGTTCAATAAACTTATTACCAGTTCGGAACTGAAATTTATTGATCAATGTTGTCATGCCCCAATGATGGAACGCCCGGAAAAGTTTAACCGGATTTTAAGTGAATTTTTAGAGGAGCAAAAAACATGATAGCAGAAGAGTTGATCAATGACATGATCCCACCACTAAAGCTGAAAGACGATGCTAACAAGGCTTTGGTTTGGATGGAAGAATTACGGTGTAACGAGTTGCCCGTAGTGGACAGGGAAAAGTTCTTAGGTTTTGTTACCGAAGACCTGATCATGGAAGAAAATGACCCCGGGCGGTTGATCGCTGATTTTGAGAAGTTAGGGGAGCGCTGCTTCGTTTCAAAAAATTCTCACTTTTATGATGTTCTTAAAATAGCTGCAGAACATGATATGCAGATGGTAGGCGTTGGGGATGATGAAGATCGATATTTAGGAGTGATCACCGTTAGGGATACCATCAATTCGTTCGCTCAAACCGCTGCTATCCAGATCCCAGGCAGCATCTTGGTATTATCCGTCAATCAAATAGACTATTCGCTTTCCCAGATCAGCCGGCTGGTAGAGGAAAACAATGCAAAAATACTCAGTAGCAGCATTAAAGAAGAAAACGATGATCCTAATAAACTAAGGATCACCTTAAAAATAAACAGGCCCGACCTTAGCGCAATTGTAGCCACTCTTGAAAGGTTTGGCTTTAAAGTGATCGGTCGGTTTCAAGAAAGCGAGGTCTTGGACGAAGAAAAGGACAGGATCGATATGCTTTTAAAATTCCTCGATATTTAGGTGCCACTCCATGAAAATTGGTGTACACGGTAAGGATTTTGGTCCCGGGCAAAGAGACCTGATCCGGTACGTTTTTGAATTGCTTGCTAAAAGTAGCTCAGAAATAGTTGTATCACATCAATACTTTTCCAGTATCCTTGACCAGTTAAACGGCTTGCAAGGGTTAAAGACCTATCAGCCAGGTGACGATCTCAAGCACCTTGATACGATGCTTACGCTTGGTGGCGACGGTACCCTGTTAGAAGCGGTGACCCATGTCGGGTGCGCAGGTGTACCGATATTGGGTATCAACACAGGTCGTCTCGGTTTTTTGGCCACTACGGCCAAGGATTCCATTGAAAGTGCTTTAGAGGCCATGTTCAGCCAAGATTATGACTTTGATGAGCGCACCCTGATCCACCTCGATTCTAATAATGATCTTTTCGATGGGCTCAATTTTGCGCTCAATGATTTTACGATCTTAAAAAAAGACACCTCCTCCATGATCGTGGTACATACCTACATTGACGGGGAGTTCCTTAATTCCTACTGGGCGGATGGTGTGATCGTTTCTACTCCCACAGGTTCCACGGGATATTCCATCAGTTGCGGGGGGCCATTGGTCTTACCTCAATCGGATAACTTTATCATTACCCCCGTAAGTCCTCACAATCTTACCGTACGTCCCATCGTGGTGCCGGATAGCTCGCGGCTATCTTTTACTATTGAGGGCCGTAGTAATAGCTTCCTCATCTCGCTGGATTCCCGGTTCGAAACCGTGGATAATTCTATTCGGCTGGAGGTAACTAAAGAGAAATTCAAGACCAAGTTGGTCAAATTAAAGGATAATAACTATTTTAAAACTTTAAGACAAAAGCTAAATTGGGGACTTGATGTGAGAAACTAAATTTTGTCTTTTTATTTTCATGTTTACCTTTGGTATTTTACGTGTATAACTTGAAGGCTTTATAATCTATTGAAATGAAGAAATACTTGACTTTGATCCTGGCCGTTATCATGATTGGAACTGCGGAGATGGCCTACAGCCAGTTAAGAAGGAAATCCGCCATAAGGAACAACAAAAGGATATCCAACTTTAAGGGTAGAAAAAACAACTTCTCTAAAAACAAAAAATATAATTACATCGCTTTTTCTATCAATGCGTTGAATTATTTTGGAGACCTGGCCCCTCTTTCTAATAGGTTTAGTACAGATATTTCTTTTACCCGCCCGGGTTTTGGCCTTACTTTTGGCCACCGGTTTGGTCCCAGGTATACGTTGAGAGGAACCTTTATGTATGGTACCTTGCGTGGCGATGACTTCGAATCAGCCGATCCGAATGACGAGGATGCGCGCTTCAGGTATGTAAGAAACCTTCATTTCAGGAATAGGATCAAAGAATTGAACCTAGTGGCGATGTTTGATCTCTTCGAGAACGAGGGTACCTACATCAGTAGGGTACAGTTCACACCTTACGTATATGCAGGACTCGCTGTATTTCACCACAACCCACAAGCCATAGTTCCTGATACGGATAGGAATGGAAACCCTCTCCCCGATGCCGGTGAGTGGGTAGACTTAAAGCCGCTGGGTACCGAAGGTCAATATACGGACTTACCGGACGGAGCAGTTAACTCCGGGATCAGCGAATATAGCCTGTGGCAGATTGCAATACCTGCAGGGATTGGGGTCCGCTATAGGCTCAACCAAGTTTTCGACCTGTCTTTTGAAATAGGTTTCCGCTACACATTTACGGATTATTTGGATGACGTAAGCCAAAACTATGTGGATACTAATATCCTTACCGCGGAGAGTGACGGGGATAACGCCGTGGCACGGGCCTTAGCAGACCGGTCTTGGGAACCAACAGCGGCGGTTTCGGGTTCGGAAAGAGACTTTGCTGCGATCAACGCTACGGCGAGTGACATCAATGGTGACGGTTTTTTCAACGGTTTTGGAACGGAGTCCAGGGATAATATTAGGGGCAATACAGATGATAATGACCTTTATTTCGTTACCACTATAAAGGTGGCCTATATCATAGGGGCCACGTTCAGGCGGGCGAAATTCCGATAATATGAAAAAAACAGGCATTTTGTATAAGGGAAAACCTTGGATGGGTTTTCCCCTTTTTATTTTTTTCTTTATTCTCTCCTCATCCCAGTCCTTTTCACAAGAGACCGAAATAGGCTTCGGCCTGGGAGGTTTTAAATATTCGGGAGACCTATCCCGTGGTGTTAACCTACGATCTATAGAACCAGCTGGTACGGTTTTTTTTAGGAATAACATCAGTGAACCCGTTAGCTTCAGGATAGGGCTTACCGCGGGGGGCTTGTCCGGAAGTGACGCCGAAACCCCAATTGACCCTGCTGCTGAAGCACGCGATGCTTCTTTTGATATATTTTTGTTCGAGGTCTCTACAGTTTTTGAGTATCATTTTTTAAAGTGGCGTCAAGAGCATACCTTGGTCCGCTGGACACCCTACTTATTTGGCGGGATGGCGATTTTCGGCATTTCCGGTGAAGATGAAAAGCCCTCGGAATACAGTAATATCCAGCCTTCCATCCCATTTGGCTTCGGATTTAAGTACGTTCTTAACCCAAAATGGTACCTAGGCGCTGAATTTGGCGCTAGGAAAACTTTTTTTGATTACCTTGATAATTTAAGCGATGGTGACCCGGTGATAAAGAACTTTGATGATGGAAATCGTTTCGATAACGATCTCTATTACTATTTCGGACTGTCCCTTACCTACTCTTTCTACACTATTCCTTGTCCTACTAGTCCTTATAAAAGAAATTATAGGAATCGTTAAAAAAAAATGAATCTCAAGTTTTTTAGCTCAAAAGAGTTAATTTTGCAACCTTGTGTCAGATGTCAAAAATAAAATAGTGTTGAATACTTTACCTCGTCATGTAGCCGTTATTATGGACGGAAATGGCAGATGGGCTAAAAAAAAGGGGGCTGCCAGGATATTTGGTCATAAAAATGCGATCAAGGCAGTGAGAGAGGTTACAGAAGGATGCGCCGAGTTGGGAGTAGAATACCTGACACTATACGCGTTTTCGACAGAAAATTGGGAAAGACCTGCTGAAGAGGTAAGCAGCCTTATGCAATTGCTGGTTTTGACCATAAAAAATGAGATGAAAACATTATTGAGCAATAATGTTAGGCTCACTACTATCGGGTCCATCGGGAGCTTGCCCAAAAGCTGCCAAGCAGAGCTGGCAGAAGCAATGGAAATGACTAAGAACCATACGGGTTTAACACTCGTATTGGCTTTAAGTTATAGTGGCCGATGGGAGATCACGGAAGCTGTGCGAAAGATAGCGGAAAAAGTGCAAATGGGTACCTTGCATCCCGAAGATGTGGATCAGCACTTGGTCACCCACCATTTGCAGACCAAAGATATTCCTGACCCTGAATTATTGATCAGGACTAGTGGAGAATTAAGAATAAGTAATTTTTTACTCTGGCAAATAGCTTATACCGAGATATATATCACGGAAAAGTTCTGGCCCGATTTTCGTAAAGAGGACCTTCATGAAGCGATACTTTCTTTTCAACATAGAGAAAGAAGATTTGGTAGAATTAGCGAACAAGTGAATTCCTGATTGATGAAAAAGTTAGTGTTCTTTTTGGCTTTGGTAGTGCTTGCGGATCATGTTAATGGCCAATTTAGGAAGAGAAATAATAATACTCAAAGTAATGAAAGTTCGCTGAACTATTCCAACCCTACTCCATACGTGATAGCAGGTATCGATGTTACCGGCTTGAAAGTACTGGACAAAAATGCCTTGATCTCTCTTTCGGGCCTTAAAGTGGGCGATAAGATAAAAATACCTGGTGATGAGATCAGCGGCGCTATTAAGAAACTTTGGAAACATGGGTTGGTAGGAGATGTTTCTATCTCGATAGATAAAATTGAAGGGGACGAGGTATACCTTAAAATTGCGCTGACCGAGCGCCCGCGTTTGACAGGTTTTACCTTTGAAGGGGTAAAAAAATCGCGTGAGACGGAAATCCGCGAAGATCTGAATCTTATTCGTGGTAGGATACTTTCCGACGCCATTATTAGGAATACCCAGGTCACCGTAAAAAATAATTACATCCAAAAAGGCTTTTTGAATGCCGATGTAAAGGTCATTCAAGTGGAAGATACCATCAATACGGATGGTGTAAAACTCCGGATAGTGGTAAACCCTAAGTCAAAAGTTAAGATCCATAAAGTCATCTTCGAGGGGAACCAGGAATTTTCAAACTCACGGCTTAAGAAAAAGCTTAAGTCAACAAACGAGCATGTCCGCATATCCCTTTTCAGGCGTATGGGGGAGTTAATATTTGGCTTGAGTCCAAAAAAAGTAGTTAGCTTTTTCGATTCTACTTACGAAGTATCGGGTAGCGAAATGAAGGCGTTTCTTAGCGATAACGTCAAGCTCAACTTTTTCAAAGGCTCTAAATTTATAAAATCAGACTACGAGGAGGACAAGCAATTACTGGTAGATTTCTATAACTCCAAAGGTTATCGTGACGCCGCTATTGTTGCAGATACCATCTATTCTTACGGTGATAATAGCGTGAATATCCATATGCACTTAGACGAAGGCAGCAAGTATTACTTTAGGGATATCATATGGTCCGGTAACTTTGTGCATACCGATGAAACGCTCAATAGGATCTTAGCCATCGAAAAGGGAGATGTCTACAATAAAGAGTTGATCGATCAGAAGCTCTCTTTCAACCCTAAAGGACCGGATATTAGCGGGCTTTACATGGACGATGGTTACTTATTCTTCCGGGTGAACCCGGTAGAAGTATCCGTAGAGGGGGATTCTATCGATGTAGAAATGCGCATTTACGAAGGAGAGCAAGCTACCATTAAAAATGTGATCATTGCCGGCAATGACAAAACGCGTGACCACGTGATCCGGAGAGAGCTGAGGACCGTACCCGGCCAAAAATTTAGCAGGACCGATATTATCAGGACACAGCAACGACTATCGCAGCTCGGTTATTTTGATCCTGAGCAGATCACCCCGACACCATTGCCTAACCCGGCAGACGGTACGGTGGACATAGAATGGAAAGTAGTAGAACGCTCCAGCGACCAGATCGAACTTTCCGGTGGCTGGGGAGGTGCTTTCGGCTTTGTAGGTACCCTGGGGCTTACGTTGAACAACTTCTCCGTGAGAAACATGCTCAAAGGAAAGTTTACCCCCATACCGGTTGGGGATGGCCAGCGGTTATCTTTGAGGGCGCAGGCGAATGGCCGGCAGTTCCAGAGTTATTCATTTTCGTTTACCGAGCCATGGATGGGGGGTAAGAAACCGAATTCATTTTCAGTAAGCTTTAATTACTCCATCCAGCGCCAGTCCGTTACAGAGTTTGGCCCGGATGGAGAAACACCGGTGGGGCGTAGGTTCGACGACTACAATGCGAGATTGGGAGTAAGGGGGATCACTCTAGGGCTGGGACGGCAGCTCGAATGGCCTGATAACTATTTTACACTAAACAACTCTATCAGCTACCTGGTATACGAGTTGGATAACTTTGGTACGCGAGGATTAGGATTTGCCGATGGACCCGCCAATAGTATAACTTTCAATACCACCTTGAGCAGGTATAGCATTGATAACCCAATGTATCCTACGAGCGGGTCTACCATATCCTTAAGCTTGGCGCTTACACCTCCCTATTCTGCTTTCAGGGGGGATGATTTTTGGCTGGAAGACGATGATAGTGACCAAGCGGCCAGGAACGTGGCTGAACGATTTCCTGACATGACCAACGAGGATTTGCGTGCCGACCGGGAAGCTGAGGAGCTGAGAAACATCCAAAATGCAAGGCGATATCGTTTTATAGAATATCATAAATGGATGTTCGATGCTAAGTTCTATCTTCCTTTAGCGGGTAAATTGGTGTTAGAAACTAAAGCCCATTTTGGCTTTATAGGTTCATATTCACAGAACCTGGGCCAAGGTCCGTTTGAGCGCTTTGTGCTGGGAGGTGACGGACTGGCAGGACAGCAAGGATTTTTACTCGGGACCGATATCATAGGGCTGAGAGGATACCAAAACAACTCCATTAATCCACCTTTTGATAATCTTGAGAACAACGCAATAGAAGGGGGTATAGCCTATAACAAAGTAGGGATGGAGCTAAGGTACCCCGTAACTACCGGCCAGGCCGCTACGATCTATGGTTTCGTTTTCAGCGAGGCTGGCAACAACTGGAACAACTTCCAGGAGTTTAATCCTTTTGACATGTATCGTTCCGCAGGGGTAGGGGCAAGGATATTTATGCCTGCTTTTGGACTGATCGGCGTTAACTGGGCCTATGGATTTGATAGGCTGCCTAACGATCCTAATGGGGACCAAAGCGGGGCACAGTTCCATTTTACTATCGGACAGCAAATCAGGTAACAGGTAATATGAAAAAGACGTCATTAGTTTTTTTGGCACTGTTTTCGTTGGTACAAGTTTACAGCCAGAAATTTGGCTACGTAGATACGGATTATGTATTATCCAAAATGCCTCAATACAGCGAGGCACAGTCTGAAATCGATAAATTATCGCAAGGCTGGCAAGAGGAGATCTTGGGGATGTCTAAAGATATAGAGGCTATGTACAGTGAACTGCAGGCCGAGGAGGTGTTGCTCACAGCCGATATGAAAAAGGAAAGGATGGAGGAGATCAAGAAGAAGGAGGTGGAGCTTAAAGATTATCAAAAAAAGATATTCGGTTTCGAGGGTCTTTTCTTCTTAAAGAAAAAAGAACTCATAAAGCCGGTACAGGACGAGATATTTGATGCCATAGAGCGAGTTTGTAAAGAGCAGCGGCTGGCTATAATGTTTGACAAAGCCGGTGACTTGGTTATGATCTACACAGATCCACGCCATGACTATACAGATTATGTATTGGATGAACTAGGATTGGGAGATCCTAATGATGTAGTTAAATAAAATAGTTTTTAATAAATAAAATCATGAGACAGAAATCGTTACTAGCAGTTTTAGCTTTTAGTTTAGTGGGTGTCTGCGGGTATTCCCAGGCCACCATGAAAATAGGCTATGCGGATGTAGATTATATTTTAAGCCAAATGCCTGAGTCAAAAGAGGTTGAAAGTCAATTGCAGACAACCAACACGCAATTGCAAAACCAGTTGCAGGCGAAGGTCCAGGAATACCAACAAAAACTCCAAGCCTATAATGCTGGGGCCGCTACCATGCTAGATGCCGTTAGAAAAGAAAAAGAAACAGAGCTGGCACAGCTTGAACAAAGGATACAGAAGTTCCAACAGGACGCTCAAGGTTCTCTTCAAAAGAAAACCGCCGAGCTTATGGAGCCTTTATACACCAAAGTAGGTAACAATATCGAAGCAGTAGCCAAAGAAGAAGGGTACACTCACATTTTAAATGGCCAGGTGGGCGGAATTGATGTGGTTCTTTATGCCGACGAGAAATTTGATATCTCCGATGCCGTATTAAAGAAAATGGGTATTACACCTACCGGCAATTAAAGAAAAGAAACACTTTTACCCATTGAAAGCTCTCACTCCAGGAGAGCTTTTTTGTTAAATGATCAGACCACCTTCATTGAACCCCGGGGATGCCGTTGGACTAGTGGCACCTTCCAGGACCATCGCAGAACACCAAGTAAAAACGGCGCTGGGAACTTTCCAGGCATGGGGTTTAGAGGTTGTGAAAGGGAAGCACCTTTTTGGTCAGCACGGCTACTTTGCCGGCACAGACCGCCAACGCCTTTCGGACCTGCAAGAGATGATCAATAATGACCGGGTAAAAGCTGTTTTTTGTGCAAGGGGAGGGTATGGAATAACACGCATTTTAGATGACCTAGATTTGTCCGCTTTGCGCAGAACCCCTAAGTGGATCATTGGATTCAGTGACATTACAGCGCTGCATTTGGCACTAAATCGCATGGACCTGGAGAGTATTCATGGGTTCATGCCAGTACAGTTTGAATATATGAATGCCAGTTCTTCAATCAAGAGCTTGGAGAAATTACTTTTTGAAGATAGGGGTATGATTGAAGCCGAATCCCATGCCCTGGACCGTCATGGTAAGGCTGAAGGCCAAGTGGTGGGAGGTAACCTTTCACTGCTGGTCGATAGTTTGGGAACTGCCAGCGAGGTGCAAACCGCCGGTAAGCTACTTTTTCTCGAGGAGGTCGATGAATACCTATACAAAATAGACCGGATGCTCACGCAGCTTAAAAGAGCACAAAAATTGGATCGGCTGGAAGGCTTGGTCATAGGAGATTTTTCACAAATGAAAGACACCCAGATCCCGTTAGGGATGTCTATCGAAGAGTTGATCATGGATAGGGTGAAAGAATATAGCTACCCGGTTGCCTTTAACTTTGCCATAGGCCACGAGATCCCCAATTATTCAATCCCTCTTATGCGCAATACAAGCCTGGAAGTTGGTCAGCCCATGTCTAAAATGACCTTTGACTCCTAGTGTTAAGTTAAGGCTCAAATGACGTATGGGGTACAGGATGATTATGCTTGAGGTATTGGAAGGTTCTCGATCAGTCGGCAATAGACAAAGGGCAGTAGGCAAAAAAATAGGGGGTTGCCGATTGCTTTTTGCCTATTGCCGACTTTAAGAACGGGATTGGAAAAAATAGCTAACTGTCCAATTACTCTTAACTTAACACTCGGGCGTTTCGCCAGGATAGGCGTTTTTCATCCGTAAATTTCGACTACCTTAGCAGGCCAATGGCTATCCGATGATAACCAATATGAATAGTATGAATTGGGAAGAACTTTTATCCAATCGCCGATTTGGCGAAAAAAGGCAAGTAGAACAGCATAGCCGTAGTGCTTTTGAACAAGACTATGACCGTATCATTTTTTCCCACCCGTTCCGCAGGTTGCAAGATAAGACACAGGTACACCCCCTGCCGGAGGATGATTTTGTCCATACCCGTTTGACCCATAGCCTGGAAGTCTCTAGTGTAGCCCGGTCGTTAGGAAAAAAGGTAGGCCAGGTGGTGCTAGACAGGCACCCAGGGCTATTACGTAAGTATTCTATCCACGATTTTGGTGCCATAGTGGCGGCAGCGGCCTTAGCACATGATATAGGTAATCCACCCTTCGGACATTCCGGGGAAGATGCCATCTCCGAGTTTTTTAAGGTGGGTGCCGGGCAGCAGTACCAAGAAATGGTAGATAAATTCCAATGGGCCGACCTGTCACAATTTGAAGGAAACGCGCAAGGTTTTCGCATTTTAAACAAAGAACGCTATCAAGGCTTAAGATTAACCTACGCCACCTTGGCGGCATTTAGCAAATACCCCAGGCAATCGCTTATCGAAAAACCAGACCCAGCCAGGCGAAGTCAAAAGAAGTATGGCTTTTTCCAAGGGGAGAAAGAAGCTTTTCAAACTATTGCCAGTTCCACAGGTTTGATCAGTCGTGGCGAATATTCATGGAGCCGGCACCCGCTTACATTTTTGGTAGAAGCGGCGGATGATATTTGCTACCATTTAATTGATTTGGAAGATGGTTGCCGGTTAGGTTTGGTCAGCTATGACGATGCTGTGGCCCTTTATGCCAGTATCCTGGGGGATAAATTCAAACCCGCTAAGCTGGAAAAGATCAATAGTCTTAATGAACGCATCAGTACCCTTCGGGCTATTGCCATAGGGGAGTTAGTAGAGCAATGTACTGAGTTATTCCTGGATAAGGAACAGGAGTTGTTAAAGGGTGAGTTTGATACGGCCTTGGCAGAAGCTATACCGGCTTCCCGGGTATTGGCCGAGGTCATTGACCTTTCCATCAATAAAATATACCAGTCCAGGCAGGTGGTGGATATAGAGATTGCCGGGTTCGAAGTACTGCCAGGGTTGTTGGATACTTTTGTAACGGCCGCTGTAGAAAACAAAGTAAGGGGAAATAAATTTAAGAGAAATCAAGCCGCCTTACGGCTTCTCCCGCAGGAGATCTTAAATGATATTGAAGAACAAACCTCGAACGTTTATCATGTCTTGATGTGTTGTGTAGACTTTGTTTCCGGCCTTACCGATAGGCATGCCATTTCACTTTTTAGAAAGATTAAAGGTATTTCCTTACCCAATTCATAAAATCTACGTTAAGTATAGATTCAGGGTAAAATCATTACCTTTGTGGTTTCTTTTTTATGTGGACTAAACTCTCGCATAACATCATCAAAAATCGACTCCTGTTGGTACTTGTGCTGGCAGGAGTAACTGCGTTTATGGGCTATCATGCCCGAAAGGTAGAGATGAGCTATAACCTAAGCAGTACTGTGCCCAGTGACGACCCCGATATGGTGGCGTTTATGGATTTTAAGGAGTTGTTCGGGGAGGATGGGAACTTGATGGCCATAGGTCTTAAGGATAGCAGTGTTTACACTGGGGAGAAATTTGACCAGTTGCGGGGACTAAGTTTAAAGATCAGCGAGTTGGAAGGCGTGAACAGTGTGGTTTCTCTCCCATTGATCAAAAGGCTTAAAAAAGACACCGCTGAGAACAAGCTCACCTTGGAGTCGGTGTTCACAGGAACCCCGGGCACAAAAGAGGAGTTTGACAGCCTGCTGCAAGTTGCTTTAGACCAAAGGTTTTATACCGGCAGGCTGGTGAATGCTCAAAACGGGGCTACCGTGCTTTTGATCTCTATTAACAAAGACGTGTTAAATTCCCCCAGTCGTCTGCAACTTACCGAAAATATTATAGCGGCAGGAAATGCTTTTGAGGAATCTACGGGTATCGATCTTCATTATGCGGGCCTACCTTTTGTGCGGTCTGTGGTAGCTGGGAAGGTCAGGAATGAAATGCAGATATTCCTGTTCCTTTCGGTGGTCGTTACGGCACTGATCCTTTTCCTGTTTTTCAGGACGTGGGATGCGGTAGTGTTCCCGATGACGATCATCGGTGTGGTTGTAGTCTGGGTGTTAGGCTCACTGACATTATTTGGGTACCAGATCACACTGCTTACCGGGCTTATTCCTCCCGTTATTGTGGTCATAGGGATCCCAAATAGCGTATATCTCCTGAATAAATACCACCAGGAGTTTGAAAGGCACGGTAACAAAATGATGGCCATCAGCCGTGTAGTAAGGAAAATTGGGCTGGTCACACTTATCACCAACTTTACCACGGCCATAGGGTTCCTGGTCTTGGCTACCACGGATATTGTTATTTTGAAAGAGTTTGGCATAGTCGCAGGCATTAACATTATGGCCACTTTTGTGGTCAGCATTGTGCTTATTCCCGCGGTATTCTCATGGCTGCCGCCACCTAAGGGACACCAACTGAAGCATCTTAAATTCAAAATGCTGGACTTTTCCCTTACGCAAATGGACTTGCTGGTACACCGGCACCGCATTTTTATTTATGTTACCACCATAGCAATTGTAGTCATTTCCTTATACGGAACCACTAAAATAGAAACGGTATCTTACATGGTAGACGATATACCTGCGGATAGTGATATTAAAAAGGACTTGGCCTTTTTTGAAGAGCACTTTAGTGGTGTGATGCCCCTAGAGATCGTGGTGGATACGGATAAACGGCGCGGGGCCATAAACCTACGGAATCTAAAAAAGATAGAGGAGCTGGAAATCTTTTTAGCAGAACAAAAAGATATATCCGAACCCCTGTCTTTGGTGAGTTTTGTAAAGGCTTCCCGGCAGGCATATTACAATAACAATCCGCGATGGTACGGTATACCGACGCGTGAGGGAGAAAAGGGGCGGATCCTGAGGTATATGAGGGATGAATCCGATAGTTCTGGGCTATTTAGTTCCTTCGTGGATTCTACCCTGCAGAAGATGCGCATATCTATGCAAGTAGCAGATATTGGCTCATATAAAATGGATTCCCTGGTGAGCCAGGTGATCCAACCTAAGATTGATACCTTGTTTTCCGGTAGTAAGCTTAATGTCAGTATTACAGGTACTACACCACTTTTTATTAAAGGGAATAAGTTTTTGATCGAAAATCTTCAATTTAGCCTGTTCCTGGCTTTCGTGATCATTTCAATTATTATGGCCATTCTTTTTGCCAATTTGAGAATGATCATTATATCACTGATCCCCAATATCATCCCGCTTATGATCACGGCGGGTATCATGGGATTTGCCGGTATTCCTTTGAAACCCAGCACGGCCTTAATTTTCAGTATTGTTTTCGGGATTTCGGTAGATGATTCCATCCATTTTTTAGCGAAGTACCGGCAGGAATTATTTGCCAACCGGTTTTTTGTGCCATTGGCAGTGAGTAAAAGTTTAAGAGAAACCGGCGCCAGCATGATGTATACTTCTATCATCTTGTTCGCAGGATTTGTGATCTTTGCAGCCTCAAGCTTTGGAGGCACCGTGGCTTTGGGAATTTTGACCTCCATTACCTTGTTAATAGCTATGATCACTAACCTCATTTTGCTCCCGTCTCTCTTGTTGACCTTTGATGATGGCAAGAGGAAAAAGGATAAGCATCCGTTAATAGAGCAATATGACGACGGCTTCTATGTAGAGGATGAAGATGAGGAAATAGATCTTTCGCAGATCCGCGTGGCGCAGGAAAAGGAGGACGTTCCGGGCGAGATCAACTCATGAGACATGTAGTTTTTTGGTGCAATGAGGTAGAGGATCATAACACTACTTTTAAAAGAGTATAGTATTACAAATGAAATATAGGGAGTATAAAGGACTCAATTATGCCGAGTTAGCGAAGGAAGTACTTGGCTTTTGGAAAGAAAATAAGGTCTTTGAAAAATCCATAACCACTCGCGAGGGAAAGCCTGGTTTTACCTTCTATGAAGGCCCGCCTTCTGCGAATGGTACACCGGGTATTCACCATGTCATGGCGAGAGCCGTGAAAGATATATTTTGCCGCTACAAGACCCAGAAAGGATTCCAAGTAAAACGTAAAGGCGGGTGGGATACGCATGGCTTGCCTGTAGAGTTGAAAGTAGAGAAAGAATTGGGGATCACAAAGGAAGATATCGGCAAGAGCATATCCGTGGCAGAGTACAATCAGCGCTGTCGTGAGACCGTAATGAAGTATAAAGACCAATGGGATGAACTCACGGAACGTATGGGGTACTGGGTAGACCTCGACGACCCTTACGTTACCTTTGACAGGAATTACGTCGAATCCCTCTGGCATTTGCTCAAGCAGTTTTATGATAAGGACCTGCTCTATAAAGGTTACACCATACAGCCCTATTCGCCAGCTGCCGGAACGGGCCTAAGCTCGCATGAGCTCAATATGCCCGGCACTTACAGGGATGTGAAAGACACGACTGTCACTGCACAGTTCAAGAGAAAAGGGACGGAAAATGAATACTTGCTGGCATGGACGACCACGCCTTGGACTTTGGCGGGGAATAGTGCGTTAGCGGTAGGCGAGAAGATCGATTACGTAAAGGTCAGGACTTTTAATGCTTATACTTTTAAAGAAATCACCGTCATCCTGGCCAAGGATCGTACAGGAGCTTACTTCAATGAAAAAGCCTCTGCTCTAAAGATAGAGGACTACAAAGAGGGCGACAATCTTATCCCTTATGAAATCGTAGAGGAAGTGAAAGGAGCGGACCTCGTTGGGATAGAATATGAACAATTACTGCCTTATGTTCAACCTAACAGCCCGGCTTTCCGGGTGATCCCCGGTGATTTTGTGAGCACGGAAGATGGCACAGGCATCGTACATATCTCCCCTACATTTGGTGCTGATGACTACCGGGTAGCACAGCAGTCAGGCATAGGAGCCATACTGGTACAAGATGATGAAGGCAATAATGTGCCTATCGTGGATAAGCAAGGACGGTATGTGAAAGAGATCACGGATTTTGCCGGTATGTACGTTAAGAATGAATACTATGCTGACGGAGAAGCCCCGGACAAATCCTTGGACGTACAGATCGCAATAAAACTAAAAATAGAGAACAAAGCCTTTAAGGTAGAAAAGTACGAACATTCTTACCCTCACTGCTGGCGCACAGACAAACCCGTGCTGTACTATCCATTGGATGCTTGGTTTATCCGTACTACGGCGCTGAAGGATAAATTGGTAGAATATAATAAGACTATCAACTGGAAACCGGGGGCTACAGGTACGGGCAGGTTTGGTAATTGGCTAGAGAACCTGGTAGATTGGAACTTATCGCGATCCCGGTTTTGGGGTACGCCACTGCCCATTTGGGTGTCGGAGGATCGTAGCGAAACCAAATGCATAGGCTCAATACAAGAGCTACAGCTAGAGGTGCAGAAATCGATCGAGTCTGGATACATGCAAGCACCTCTGCCATTGGATTTTGACTTGCACAGGCCCTATGTAGATGATATCGTTTTGACCGGTAATAACGGGCAGAAAATGTTCCGCGAGCCAGACCTGGTGGACGTATGGTTTGACTCAGGGGCTATGCCTTATGCCCAATGGCACCATCCTTTTGAAAACAAAAATGTTTTTGAGGCCAGTTTCCCGGCGGATTTCATTGCTGAAGGGGTAGACCAGACCCGCGGTTGGTTCTTCACACTCCATGCCATCGCCGTCATGCTTTACGATAATGTGGCGTTCAAAAATGTTATCGCGAATGGCCTGGTGCTGGATAAAAATGGCAATAAGATGTCAAAACGATTGGGTAATGCCGTTGATCCTTTCGAGACCCTGGACAAGTATGGACCGGATGCCACCCGTTGGTACATGATAGTGAATGCAAACCCTTGGGATAACCTGAAATTTAATCTCGAGGGGATTACCGAGGTGCAAAGACGATTCTTCAGCACTTTACAAAATACATATTCTTTTTTCGCTCTTTATGCTAACCTGGACGGGTTCGATTTTAAGGGGGAGGAAGTCCCCATGGCGAAAAGAACGGGCAGTGATCGATGGATACTTTCTAAGCTGAATACCGTGATCCACAAGGTAGATGAAGCCTATGAAGATTACGAACCTACCAAAGCTGCCCGCTTGGTACAGGATTTCACCGTGGATGATTTAAGTAACTGGTACGTAAGGTTAAACCGGAAACGTTTTTGGAGGGGAGAATACAATGAAGATAAAAAGGCGGCGTATCAAACCCTGTATACTTGCCTGTTAACCATCGCTAAGTTGGGTTCACCCATAGCCCCGTTTTATATGGACAGGCTTTACAGGGACTTGAATGCGGTGACACAATTAAGCGAAGAAGAATCTGTGCACTTAACAGATTTTCCCGTTGCCGACCAGGACAGGATCGATGCCGACTTAGAGGAAAGAATGTCACTAGCGCAAGACATTTCTTCTTTGGTACACTCACTTCGTAAAAAACATATGATCAAAGTGAGACAGCCCTTATCTAAAATATTAGTGCCTGTTCTTAGTGAGCATTTCAAAGAGCAGGTACTGGCTGTAGAAGACTTGATCCTTTCCGAGGTAAATGTGAAGCATATTGAGTTTGTAGATGACCAGTCAGGGATATTGGTCAAAAATATCAAGCCCAATTTTCGTAAACTAGGACAGGAATATGGACCTAAGCTCAAAGAAATTGCCGCGGTGATCAACCAGTTGAGTGTTAATGATATATCCGTGTTGGAAGCCAAAGGCTCTTTGAGCATCAGTATTTCTTCGGGTGATATTACACTTACTTTAGAAGATGTGGATATCCATTACCAGGACATACCGGGTTGGTCAGTAGCTTCTCAAGGGCGGGTGACTGTGGCATTAGATATTACACTGTCCGAGGAGCTGAGACAGGAAGGTATTGCCCGTGACCTGGTAAATCGTGTTCAAAACATTCGGAAAGACATGGGGTTAGAGGTACAAGATAAGATCAAGATCAACATTGAAAAGAATACGGACCTGGTCAACGCCGCATTAAACGTAAATAAGGAATATATTTGCCAAGAAACGCAGGCGCTCTCCTTGGAAATGCCGGACCAACTTACCGATGGCGTACTTTTGGAAATGGATGAGCATCAACTAAAAGTTAAAATAGAAGCATAGATTCTATGAAGTTATATAGATATTTTTTGTTAGCCCTCGTAGTGATCATAATAGATCAGTCGTCGAAGCTATTGGTCCATTTTAATATGGAAATGGGGACTGCCGGTGAGGTTGATGTTATTGGTGATTGGTTTAAACTACACTACCTCCTAAATCCCGGGATGGCATTTGGTTTGAAATGGAGCCATGAGTTTGGTAAGCTTTTACTTACCCTTTTCAGGTTAGGTGCCATGGTGGGTATTGCTTATTATATTATTTATCTCTTCAAGAACCAAGCCAAGTCGGGTTTGCTGTGGTGCATGGGCTTGATCTTAGGGGGTGCCGTGGGTAATGTCATCGATAGTACGTTTTACGGCGTGTTTTTAGACAATGCGCCTGCTAATTCACCTACCCGTTGGTTCCACGGCCAGGTAATTGACATGCTTTTTTTCCCCCTTTTTGATGGTTACTATCCTGGTTGGTTCCCGTTCATCGGGGGTGATTATTTCCTATTCTTCAGCCCTGTGTTCAATATCGCCGACTCATCTATTTTTATAGGTGTTGTACTGATCCTTATCTTTCAAAAGAGGTTTTTCAAACACAAGGAGGAACCCAGTCCCGCCCAAGATGATAAGGATAAACCCTTGCCCCATTCTGAAAACAAGGACGAGTTGATCACTTCTTAGCAGGGATAAAAGCGAGGTTTTTCTTGTTTTGAAATTGCGACAATCGCTATTTACGAGCTTATTGACTTCAGACTCCTAGCAGACCTAATTTAGAATAAACATGCAATTGCGTTATTTTTCCTTACTGTTAATAGTTTTTATCCTGGTACATACGGCCCAAGCGCAGAACAGTGATAACTTGGGTAATCTTGAAGATAAACTTCCTTTAGATCCTAGCATACGCATTGGGCAACTAGAAAACGGGCTTACGTACTACATAAAAAAGAATAGCGAGCCTAAGGATAAGGTAGAACTGCGGTTGGTGGTCAACGCCGGATCGGTGCTCGAAGAAGAAGATCAACAAGGATTGGCTCATTTCCTGGAGCATATGGCTTTCAATGGCACCAAAAATTTCAAAAAGAATGAGTTGGTGAGTTATTTACAGTCCGTGGGAGTAAAATTCGGGGCGGATCTGAATGCCTACACAAGCTTTGATGAAACCGTTTACATCCTTCCCATTCCCTCTGATGACGAAGAGGTCTTAAACAAGGGCCTTACAGTATTGGAAGATTGGGCACATAATATTTTGCTGGCAGACGAGGATATCGATGATGAACGTGGCGTGGTATTGGAAGAGTGGCGAATTGGTCGAGGAGCCGATCAGCGTATGCGGGACGTGTGGTTTCCTGTAATGTTCAAAGATTCACGCTACGCCGAGAGGCTTCCCATAGGTCAAAAAGAAATACTGGAAAGCTTTGAATATAAAACGCTGAGGCAATTTTACAAAGATTGGTACCGGCCAAGCCTAATGGCAGTAGTGGCAGTGGGTGACATAGACCCGGAAGCAATGGAAAATAAGATCAAAAAGCGTTTTGGCAAGATAAAGAAAGTCAAGAAGGAAAAAGAAAGAAAATATTTCCAAGTTCCTAGCCATGATCAAACCCTGGTTTCCGTGGTAGCTGACAAAGAAGCGGCTTTTACACAAGTCCAGTTGGTGTACAAGCAGGAAAACCAAGAGACCAAAACGTTGGCAGATTTCAAGCGGGATCTGACCTACCGGCTGTTCACGGGCATGCTAAACCAGCGACTTGATGAGCTAAAACAATCGGCGGAACCCCCGTTCTTTTATGCCGGGGTGAATTATGGCAGTATGGTCAGGACTAAGAGTAATTACTCGTCCTTTGCCGTTGTGGGAGAGGACGGTGTGAAAAAAGGGTTGAAAACCCTTGTGGTAGAAAATGAGCGCGCTAAGCGGTATGGCTTTACCCAAGGTGAACTGGATCGGTATAAAAAGATAATGCTTAATAGCATTGAAAGGGCCTATCGTGAGTCGGATAAGACGGAATCCGAAAGGTACGCGAATGAATACGTTCGGAATTTTTTAAGCGGCGAGCCCATACCCGGGATTGCTTTTGAATACGAGTTTTATAAAAGCATACTGCCTACAATAACACTGGACGAAGTCAATGAAACCGGGAAAGAGTGGATCAAAAAATCAAACCGGGTCATTGTGGTCACAGGACCTGCTAAAGAGGAGGCTGCTATGCCCACCGAAGAAGGGATCAGGAAAGTACTGAGAGAGGCCACATTGGCACGGATCACACCTTATGAAGACAAAGTTATTGCATCTTCTTTTATGGAGGAGCTCCCGGTGCCGGGGAGGGTAAAAGAAACCAAGGTGTTAAAGACAGTAGAAGCAAAGGAGATCATGCTTTCCAATGGAGTAAAGGTGGTTTTGAAATCCACCGACTTCAAAAATGACGAAATACTAATGACAGCCTTTAGCTTTGGTGGAAGGTCTTTGTATCCCGGGGAAGATGACGAAGAGGTGGAAAATGCCGCAAGTATCATTGATGAATCCGGGGTGAAAACCTTTTCATCTACGGACATTCAAAAAATGCTTTCCGGTAAAACGGTGAGTGTGACCCCGTACATTGGAGGACTTTCAGAGGGGGTGAGCGGCAGCACCTCCCCGGCAGATTTGGAGACCATGTTGCAGATGGTGCATTTATATTTTACTTCTCCCAAAAAGGACCCCGAGGCTTTTGCCTCTTTTAAGTCCAAAAATAAAATGCTGCTGCAGAACCTGATGTCCAACCCGCAGTTTTATTATGCCGATAGGTTGAGCAAGATCATGTCAGATAACCACCCCCGGGCAGAGGGGCTTCCCACGCTCGAGGATATCGAAGGCATAGATTATGACCGGACTTTTGAAGTGTATAAAGAACGTTTTGCCGATGCCTCAGATTTTACTTTTTTCTTTGTTGGCAGCTTTGACGAAAAAGAGCTTATTCCTTTGATAGAGACTTATTTGGGCAGCTTGCCGAGCAGTAATTCCCGTGAGGAGTGGAAGGACCTGGGGATAAGACCTCCCGGTGGGGTGGTAGATGAGATTGTACAAAGAGGTACTGACCAAAAAAGCATGGTCACTATTGCTTTTACTGGCACCAAGCCGTATGACAAGGTAAGTAATTATCGCTTAAGGTCATTAAGTGAGTACCTAACGAACAAGCTTATAGAGATACTCCGCGAAGAAAAGGGTGGAGTGTATGGGGTGGGCGCCCGGTCTTCCGTCTCCAAGTATCCTTACGAAAGCTATGCTTTTACAGTGAGCTTCCCTTGCGGACCAGGCAATGTAGAAGAGTTAGTCAAAGCTGTATTTGACGAAATTGCTAGCATAAAATCCGGCAAGGTTAGCAAAGAAGACCTGGAAAAGGTAAAAGAAGGTCAACGGCGATCTCGAAAAGATAACCTGCGAAAAAATGACTATTGGCTCAACGCACTTTCGAGTTACTACTATAGGGGTAGCGATTTAGCGGGTTTCTATGAATATGAAGATCAAATCGAAAAATTACAACCGGGCCACCTGGCGGAGGCGGCTAAAAAATATTTGAAAGAGGACAACTATGTAAAAGTAGTGCTGATGCCTGTTGAATAACGCCGTAGGAATTTTGGGAGCACCCTTTAAATTGATTTTGTTACTTCTGTTTTGGCCAGTTTTTTCATTTTTGGCTTGACCGAAAAACGAAACAAAGGAAAAGGGCGCCAGCAACAGGGCCTATTTCTCCTCAAAATACGCTTTCTAGCCCTTATAGGCCGCTTACCAGCAGGCCTATAAGGAACTCACTTTTGCTGGAGATCTCCTCTCCATACGCTACTTGGATTTTCAATGATGTCCGGGTTCAAAAAGCTGGTCGATGGCCTTTATAGCCGCCTGGCTTCTTTTGGATAATCCTCCACGAAGCTCAATAAATTTGAGACCCCTTGCTTCGAGTTCTCTTTTGAATATATCAAAAAAGAACCTTCGCAGGCCGGGATTTTCCCTTTGAGGATCATTTTCCCAAGGGACGTCAATGTAGGTGAGCAAATAGAGATCATACCGGCTTGCTTTGATCCTGTCCAATATTTCTTGGTAGCATTTTCCATATTTGTGCTCCTGCCATATTTTGATCACTAATAAGTCAGTATCACAGATTAGCACCTTATTTGCCGTGCGTACTCCATTATTTTCACCCATGACCTGCCCGTTGGCAATGGCCAATAGGTCTTCTTCCCTATAGGGCCTGTCTAGCGAGTCGATGTACTCACGCGCATATTCCGGTACCCAGGCAGTATTGTAGTGCTGCGCCAAAACCTGGGCAAGTGTGGTTTTACCGGTACACTCTGGTCCTATGATCACTACCTTTTTTATATAGCCTGTAGCCTCATTGTTCTTTTCCATGTCATAAACCCTATCACAGCCATTCCTATATAGACCAGGTAGAGTGTTGCATAAAAATAGATCCCTTTGTAAAAGTAGATTCCTGTAGCCAACACGTCTACGATAAACCAAAAATGCCAATTCTCAATTTTTTTCCTAGCAGTAAGCCACATCCCGGTAAGACTAAGAACGGTAGTGGAGCTATCCCAATAAGGCAAGGCGGCGTCCGTATAACGACTTAGCATGAAACCCATCACAAATATCCCTACTATGGAAACTAACCAGAGGGAGGTCAACATGCCTCGCGAAGTTTTAGTAATTCGTACCTCGCTATCTTTTGACTTGTCACCATTCTTCCAAAACCACCAACCATACAGGTTCAGCAATAAGAATACCACATGCAATCCGAAATCAGCGTATAATTTTTCCCTGGCAAAGATCACGAAGGAAACTAGGACATACGCAATACCCGACGGCCATGTCAAAATGTTTTCCTTGATTAGGAAATATACCGCCAACAAACCAAAAACCAACCCGGAAGCCTCTAAGAAATCAATTCCTAAAAGATATTGAGTTATACTTTCAAAAGCATTTCCCGTCATCGAAGCAAATATATCCTATTCCATTTAATGCCTGCCGGGGGTGATATAGAAAATAGGAAAAAACAAAAAAAATACTATCTTTACGTAAAGAAAAGAAAGTAAATACGTATAAGAAATGGATGCAAAAGTTACACTACACTTTAACCAAGAAGTCATAGAAAAAGCCAAAGCTTTTGCAGCCTCTAATAACATTAGCTTATCCAGGCTTACAGAATTTATATATCACAAAATCACCACCGGTAACTATAAAAGTTTGGAGGATCTGCCTATATCAGACTGGGTCCATCAAGTTGCCGAAGGGCAAGCAGAGTACAAGAAGCGTTCAAATAAAAATATCAAAGCTGAGTACTTTAAGTCAAAAGGATGAGGCTGTACCTGGATGCCAATGTGGTCATATCCGTATTGAACAAAGAGTATCCCCTTTTTACCTATTCTTCTCGTGTAATGAGTCTTGCAGATAGGCCGGGGTTCGAAGTTTTTACCTCGCCATTAGCGCTAGCCATTGCATTTTACTTTGCTTCGAAAAAAAGTGGAGAAGTATCTGCCAAAAAAAAGATCGACTTACTCACCAATAGGATCAGGATAAGCACCATAAACGAAGCTATCACGAAAAAAGCATTGGAAAATCCCCAGGCCCATGATTTTGAAGATGGCCTCCAATATTATTCAGCTATGGATCAAGCTTGCGAGGTGATCATTACCGAAGATATGTCTGACTTCTATTTTAGCGAAATAGAGGTACTAGGTTGTGAGGAGTTCATGTCACATTATTTTGACAGGTAAGGTATATGAGGTTGAGTATCTCATGCCTTATTCATTATCTCATGGGACTTTATTTTTATCGCTATGGTGGATCACTACTATGGCTACTTCTGCAATTCCCTCCCGGATAAAATCAAGGTCGTTCGCAGCAGACCGGGAGAGATCGATAACACGCCCAGTCACAAATGGGCCCCGGTCATTGATGGTTACGCGTACCTGTTTATTGTTTTTTAGATTAGTCACCTCTACAAGCGTTCCAAAAGGAAGTGTTCTGTGTGCCGCAGTTCGGTGACTGTGTTTGTAAATGTCACCGCTGGCAGTACGCCTACCTTCGAAATGATCCGCATAGTAGGAAGCTTTCCCTACTTCGGGTTGTTGTGAAACCAGTAAAGAGCTACTATAGACTAATATTGATAGCAGTAAAAAGCTGGGCATAATCTTTTAAAAATAGTTACCCTTATGCTCTTTTCATAGGCAACTCACCGGGTGTTTTCGACTAATGGAATTCTTTTTAGATATTACGTTTTTTATCTGGGTCGTTATATTTAGCTTTGCCCGGCAAATAACATTAACGCTTATTTGCTATGTCGCTTGACACCTCGAAATTTTTATACGAAGCACTGACCTACGATGACGTGCTTCTTCTCCCGGGTTATTCTGAAGTTCTGCCTAGGGAAACGGATACCACCACATACATTACAAGAAATATACGCTTAAATATTCCACTGGTATCCGCGGCCATGGATACTGTCACGGAATCTGACCTAGCCATAGCCATAGCGCTGGAAGGTGGACTTGGTTTTATTCATAAGAATATGACCAAAGAACAGCAAGCGCAGCAGGTGAGAAAAGTGAAGAGGTCCCAAAGTGGTATGATCCTAGACCCGATCACGCTGAACGTAAATTCTAACGTTCAAGATGCTGAGAATATCATGCGTGAATATAAGATCGGGGGTATTCCCGTGATCGATGAAAAAAATAAGCTGATCGGCATCATTACCAATCGCGACCTGAGGTTTCATAAAGACATGTCTACGCCTATCAAAGAGGTAATGACCACCGAAAATTTAATTACAGCGCAGGAAGATGTGGACCTGGAAAAAGCAGAGGACATTTTGCAAGCCTACAAGATTGAAAAGCTACCGATCGTCAATGCGCAGGGCATCCTCATGGGACTGATTACTTACAAAGACATTCTCAAAAAAAGAAATAAACCTAATGCCTGTAAAGACGACTATGGGCGCCTTAGGGTGGGGGCGGCTGTAGGGGTTACCCCGGATATATTGGAAAGAATTGAGTTATTAAAGAATGCAGGTGTTGATGTTATTAGTATTGATACAGCCCATGGACATTCCAAAGGGGTGATCGAGACCTGTAAGCAAGTGAAAGCCGAGTACCCTGGGCTAGATATCATTGTAGGAAACATTGCTACGGCAGAGGCGGCAAAGGCCCTAGTAGCGGCAGGAGCCGATGCCGTCAAGGTGGGTGTTGGACCTGGCAGTATTTGTACTACACGCGTTATTGCCGGTGTAGGGGTACCCCAGTTATCGGCTGTTTATGAATCGGCAAAGGCCATAAAAGGGTCTGGAGTACCTGTTATCGCAGATGGCGGTATACGTTTTTCCGGGGATGTTGTAAAGGCCATCGTAGGAGGCGCTAATAGCGTAATGATAGGCTCTCTCCTTGCCGGAACGGAAGAAGCACCTGGGGAAGTGATAATCTATGAAGGGCGTAAGTTCAAATCATATCGTGGTATGGGGTCGCTGGAGGCCATGGAAGATGGGTCAAAAGACCGCTATTTTCAAGACGCCGAAGATGATATTAAAAAGCTTGTCCCTGAAGGAATTGTAGGGAGGGTCAATTATAAGGGGCTCGTATCCGAAGTGCTTTATCAACTGGTAGGCGGATTAAGAGCAGGAATGGGGTATTGCGGGGCCGCTGACATTGACAAACTCCAAGAGGCCAAATTTGTGAAGATCACAGCCGCAGGAGTACAAGAAAGCCATCCCCATGATGTATTTATCACGAGGGAGGCCCCGAATTACAGCCGTTAGGTGGAAGAGGTATTCTCCAGGATAGATAGTAGCCACGAGGTGAAACAAATTTAATTGGATCTTTTTTGTTACGAATTTATATATTTACCTACTAGAGCATTGGTTGGGTCCAAGTAGTTGAGTAGTAAGGCAGTCATACGGTTAAGTGCGCTGATAGCAGCCACCTCCTGGATGGGGATGGTCTTAGCTGCGCTATCTATTATTTTTAGTAAATCCAGTGGCCTGGAACAAAGCTTGGGTGATGAGGTGCCCCCGATTCTCCTTAGTTTATTCATTCTTTCCCTTTTTACTTTCTATAAGTATCGTATCGAAAAAGCGGAAAGCATCAACTTTGTAGACCTGCTTTGGAAGGTTTTTGTCACTGGGTTAATTGCCACTATCGTTTCCCTCTTCTTCCAATTGATCATGAATATGTTGGGGAATACCAAGCTGGCGCAAAATTTGGTTTTCCTTAATTTTATTTATCTATCTAACCTAGGGCTGGTTTCCGCTTTCCTGATCTCGACCTTTATTGTATGGAAAAGGCTTATCCTTTATCAAAAGTCGCGCTTCTTGTTAACTACCTGGAAAGTATTTGAATATGCTTTACTGGTAAGCCTGGTCTTTAATGCGATGCCGTTGCCATCCATTGATAATTTGCAGCGTATCTACGTGGGTATCATGGTATTCATTGGCTTGTTCCTATCTGCCAATTTGAAATGGGTGGCTTACTTGAATTTTAAGCAGAAGTGGAAAAGCATCTTGCTAATAGCGCTAGCCATGTTCTACTTAGGATACTTTTCCTTTACCCTATTTAGCTCCACTGTAGAGATATCTGAGCAGACCACGGACTTTCTTGATTTCCGTAGTAATATATTCATCTTAGCGCTGATGGGGTTTATATTCACTTATGCCTTATTTTCCCTGCTAGTCCTTCTTTTCAACCTTCCTACTTCGTCCGTTTTTGAGCAGAAACTGGAAGAAGTCGTAAATTTCCAGAAGCTGAGCCAGTCTATCCAGACCGAGCAGAACGAGGAAAGGGTCTACGAGATACTCTTGGAAAGCTCATCTAACACCGTATTCGCGGATGCGGCTTGGGTAGAAGTAAGTAATACGCATGCAAGCCCTACTTTTTATACCTACAAGATCAAAACGGAAGAAATAGAGCGAATAAAGTCCCACTTATCTGCCAACAACATCAAAGGGATACTGGACCAAGGCAGTGACAAAACTAAAAACCTGAATAAATTCCTTTCAACGTTAAAGGGCTCTGCCTACCGGTCTATCATAGCGTTTCCTATCAAAGTAAAAGGCAAACAGGAAGCGACTATTGCGCTACTTAAAGACGTAAGCGACGGTTTTAATAAGGAGAACACTAAGATCATAGGCACCTTTGCCAACCAAGCCGGTATTTCCATCGAGAATTTCCGCCTGTTGTCCGAAGCTCTTCAAAATGAACGTTACAAAGAAGAGCTGAAAATTGCCAAAAGGGTGCAGAATAGTCTATTGCCGGCAGAATTAGAGCAGGATAAAGATTTTACGATGGTAGCTTTCTCTGAAGCAGCTGACGAGGTAGGAGGTGACTATTATGATTCCTTCCGGATCAATGACAACAAAGTGGCCTTGATCATCAGTGACGTTTCCGGCAAAGGTACGTCTGCCGCTTTTCACATGTCGCAGATGAAAGGAGTATTTCATAGTCTTTCGCAGCATGACCTATCGCCCAAGGAGTTTTTAGTGAGTGCAAACAATGCCTTGAGCCAGTGTTTAGATAAAGCCTCGTTTATCACTACCTCGTATTTCGTAGTGGATACTAAACAAAAAGTGGTGGAGTTTTCCCGGGCAGGTCATTGCCCGACCCTTTTCTATAAGAAGGCTGACGACGAGGTTACCTATTTTCAAAATAAAGGACTCGGCCTGGGTATTTTAAGAAATAATGGGTTTGAAAATTATATACAAGTCAATTCTTTTCGATACCGCCAGGGCGATTTAATTGTTTTGTATACAGATGGCATCACGGAAGCTAAAAATAACAAGAGCGAAGAGTTTGGTTATGACCGCTTGCAAAAGGTGATCAAACGGATGAGCCAAGCGCCGGTGGATGAGATCCAACGGGAGCTGATCCAAGAGCTGTATGCATTTACGGGTACAGAGTCTATTGACGATGACTATACCACTTTGATTGTGAAGTTTAACTAAAAATGGTTTGAACATAAGTTTTACGAATACGTATTAGCAATATGGTTGACATTAAGAGGATACAAGAGGACAGCTATGATCTTTTATCAGTAGTAGGCGAAGTGGACGCCAGTTCGTCCATAGAGCTAGATAATGCGATCAACGATGCCATTGAAAGTGGCAACAAGAAATTTTTAGTGGATTGTTCTCATTTAGAATACATATCTTCTGCGGGATTGGGAGTGTTTATGTCTTACATAGAGGAATTTAAAAAACGCGATATCACGTTAGTGATCTATGGCTTGAACGAAAAAGTGTCCAATGTTTTTGAAATACTTGGATTGGACCAACTGCTATCTATTCGTGCATCTAAAGACGAAGCAAAGGCTGCTTTATAATGAAGTATTCATACAAAGTGCCGTGTAAAAAGGAAAAGCTTCGCGATATAAGGAGCTTTGTGAAAGAGGTACTGGATAAGCATGGTATCCCTGAAATTGATGTGAGCACAATTGTATTAGCTATAGACGAAGTGTGTGCCAACCTGATCATCCATGGGCATGCCTGTAACCCGAAAGATTCTATCGAACTGGAAATCAAAGTGGCAAAAGAATTGGGACTTGAGTTCGACATTATTGATAATGTTGACATGTTTGATATAGCGGCTTACCAGGAACCCAATCTAGAAGATATCATAAAAAAACAGCGTAAAGGAGGAATAGGCCTCATTTTGGTGAAACGTATCATGGATGATATCCAGATCATCAAACACCCTAAAAAAAACATCTGCCGATTGACTAAGAAGATAGAACTTCACTGACTTCTTAAGCGCAGCATCGCCTTTTTCTGATAAAATCGCTAAAATTGCAGGGCCATGGAATGTAATCCATAGCAATTCATTAAAAATTTGAGATGATCTCGGCTAGCGGCAGGTATAAAGCAGCTTGGATGGATCAGCAATTGAAACCCGTTTTAAACTTCCAAATATGAAAAATGTTTTTTGGCTCGTTGTGATCGTTGCGGCAGGGTGCTCCACCACTACTAACATGAACCAAGGGACTACCGCCAAGAAGGCGGAAGAGGTGCTCTTTACCGTGGATGGAGCCCAAGTAGGGGTAGAGGAGTTCATGTATGTTTATAAAAAAAATAACATCAATAATGATAGCGCCTACACAAAAACGGATATCGATGATTATTTCGATTTGTATGTAAAATTCAAGCTTAAAATAGAAGAGGCACTGTCTTTAGGAATGGACACCACCCAAAGTTTTACAAGCGAATTCAATACTTACAAAGAGCAACTTAAAAAGCCTTATTTAACGGAAACCAAGGTAACCGATAGCTTAGTACAAGAAGCATATCAAAGGTACCAGCAGGAGATCAACGCTTCTCATATCCTGGTCATGCTTGACGAAAACGCTCTTCCAGCGGATACCTTAGAAGCATTCAATAAAATCAAAGAATTAAAAAGCCGGTCCGAGCAGGGTGAAGACTTCGCAGCTTTGGCGAAAAAGTATTCTGAAGATCCTTCTGCAAAAACTAATGGCGGTAACCTGGGCTATTTTACGTCATTCCAAATGGTGTATCCCTTCGAATCTGCTGCCTACCAGGCCGAAGAAGGGGCGATTTCCGAGCCTGTAAGAACCAAGTTTGGCTACCATATCATAAAGGTGTGGGATAAACGACCAGCACAAGGTAATGTAGAGGCATCCCACATTATGATCCGTATTAAGCCTAACAAAGAAGATAGTGTAACAGCCCGTAACAAAATATTTGAGATCCATGAACAAGCCGTGGGAGGAGTGTCATGGGAAGAACTTGCCAGCCAGTTTTCAGAGGATATCAATTCTAAAGACCAAGGCGGCAGGCTAAGACCTTTTTCCGTGGGGCAATTACCTTTTGAGTTCCAAGAGGCTGCTTTTGCTTTAACATCGCCCGGGGATATCTCTGACCCAGTCATGACACCCTATGGCTGGCACATCATACGGCTCGAGGGTAAAACCCCATTAAGATCATTCGAAGAGATGGAGCAATCTGTCAGGTCGAGGATCAATCGTGATACACGGGCAGATCTGAACAAAAAAGCGTTTGTCCAAAGATTAAAAAAGGAAAATGGGTTCAAAGAAGAGCTTTTTGACAGCCAGGTTTTCTTGCAGCATGTGGACAGTACGCTGGTGCAGGGGCAGTGGTCTAAACCCGCGCTGGCCAGCACGGAAAATATCCTATTGTTTCGAGTAAGTGACGAGGAGTTTCGCTTGGATAATTTCTTCACTTATCTTGAGCAGAACCAGGCGAAAAGCTCCAAGGCACTAGGGGATTATATTACCGAACTCTATGGAAATTTTAAAGAGCAATCTATAATCGCTTATGAAGAATCCCACTTGGAAGAAAAATACTTAGACTATCGTATGCTGGTAAAAGAGTATCGTGAGGGTATTTTATTGTTTCAACTCATGGAAGATGAAGTATGGTCTAAGGCCGCTAAAGATACGGTAGGGCTGAGAGAGTTTTTTGAAAGTAACCTGGATAAATACCAATGGGGAGACCGGGTAAAGGCTACGGTTTACAATGCCGCTAGTGCAGAAGTTTTGTCGGCGCTTAAAGACCAATTGGGACAAGCGACAGGCATATCCAAAGATGAATTAGAGAAGCAATTCAATAAAGAATCAAGCTTAACCCTACAAGTAAACAAGGGTGATTTTGAAAAGGGGGATATTCCTGCTATTGATCGTGTGGAATGGAAAAAAGGGAATCACGAGGTAGACCTTGACAATAGGAAGGCACTTGTAGTGATCCACGAATTGATCCCTGCAGGCCCTAAAAAACTTAGTGAAGTACGCGGATTGGTTATTTCAGACTATCAAAATGAACTTGAAAAAAGATGGGTACAACAACTGCGATCAAAGTATCCTGTAGTAGTCAATGACCAGGGGCTTCAATATGTATATGAACACCTTCTTTAGACATATCCATTTCACCCCGGCATTGCTGATCCTTATAGTAGCCGGGTGTGACCTCATTAAAATGAAAGAGGACGACCCCACGGCAGGCGAGGAGCGTAAAGCAATAGCCCGTGTAGGTGATCAGTACCTTTACCAGGACGAACTGGACGGGATAGCCTACCCCGGGATAACACCGGAAGACAGCGTGGAAAGAACAAGGGTCTTCATTAATAACTGGATCAGGAAACAACTCCTGATACAAGAAGCTTCTACCAAAATAGAATTTGATGAGGCAGAGATCCAAAGAAAGATCCTTGATTATAGATATAGTTTGATGGGGTATGAGTACCAATCTTACTACATCAATGAAAATCTCGATACAGAAGTGCCTGTGGAAGAGATCCAGGCCTACTATGATAATAATATTGATAATTTTGTACTTAAGCAGAACATTATACGGTCTAAGTTTATAAAAGTGCCGGTTGAGGCGCCTAGGCTAAACAAGGTACGTTCTTTGCTTTATTCTTCAAGAGAGCGAGACGCCGAGGAACTTAATTCCTATTGTTTAAGTTTTGCTACCGCTTATGAACTTAATGACTCGATTTGGATGACGTTTGACGAAGTGGTAAAAAATTCACCCCTGGCAGAAATACCGAATAAAGTGCAATTCTTGAGAAACAACCGGTACATCGAATCTAAGGATGAGCAGTTTAAGTATTACCTAAAAATTGAAGAATACAGGATATCGGATAATATTTCGCCCTTGGAATTCGTAAGAGAAGATATACGGAACATTATAATAAACAAACGCAAAGTAGAGCTTGCCCAACAGCTTGAAGAGAATATTTATGAAACCGCTAAAAAGAATAATGGGTTTGAGATCTTTAATTAAGTTTTGTTTAGCCATTTTAATAGGTGTTATACCAGTTTTAGGCCATTCTCAAGGGGAAGGTGTGGTCGTTGACGAGATCATTGCTAAAGTAGACAATTACATTGTATTAAGATCAGACCTGGAAAAGGCTTACACCGGCTATTTGGCCAATGGAAATCCAGCCTCGCCTAATGCTAAATGCAGGATCTTGGCACAGCTGATCAGTGGAAAGCTGATGGTGGCAAAGGCAGAGATCGATTCCGTGATTGTGACTGACCTGGAGGTAGACAATAACCTCAGCCGAAGGATGCAAATGATCCTTTCGCAATATGGGGGTTCCGAGGAGCAGCTAGAGGAGTATTATGGGAAAAGCATAGAGCAGATCCAAAATGACGTAAGGGATGAAATTAAAGAACAACTGATCGTCCAAAGAATGCAAGAGACAATCATTTCTGATGTACGTGTCACTCCCTCGGAAGTGAAGCGGTTTTTCAACCGGATCCCGAGAGATAGTTTGCCCTTCTTTTCCACGGAAGTAGAGGTAGGGCAGATCGTGAAAATACCGGAAGTCAGCAACTCCCAGAAGGACGGGCTTAAAAGGCAACTGTCCGAGATCCGTGAAAGGATCTTGGCGGGTGAGAGCTTTGAAGCGCTGGCGAAGGAATATAGCCAGGGACCGAGTGCCCGGTACGGCGGTAACCTAGGTTTTACCAAACGCGGAATTATGGCATCAGAATTTGAAGCGGCTGCCCTACGACTTAAGCCCGGTGAAATATCCCGCCCGTTTGAGACACAATTTGGCATCCACATTGTACAGCTTATCGAACGGCGTGGCAATGAGTACAATTCAAGGCATATCCTGCTCATTCCTGAGCCTTCTGCCGATGATGTTTCTCGTACCACCTCTTTCCTAGATAGCTTGCGTACCCTAGTAATGGCCGATAGTGTCAGCTTTGAAAAGGTGGCCAAAGAGCATTCGGACGATGCCTATACGGCGGGTAACGGTGGCTTTTTCGAGGACCGGGAAGGGGGCAGTATGATCTCTTCTGAAGACCTGGACCCTGTAGTCTTTTTTACCATTGACACGATGAAGGTAGGCAAAATTACTCAACCCCTATCCTTTCGCTTGGACGATGGGAAAGAAGCGGTGAGGATATTATTCTATAAATCGAAAGTGAAACCACATCAAGCCAATCTAAAAGATGACTGGCAAAAGATCCAGATGGCTACGCTCAACGAAAAGAAATCAAACATTTTGAACGAGTGGTTTAACAAGGCGCGTGAAGATGTGTTTATTAGTATTGATACAGGATACGATCAATGCGGTATTTTAAATTAACTTACCCATCGTATACTCGCTTTTGCGTAACGCCTGGAAAGACCTACAGCAATATTAAGATCTCAAAAATATAAAACAGGAACACATGACAGGATACAATACGGAAGTAGAAGCCGCTGACGCTCTTCATCAGTACTATCACAAACTTAATGAAGAGATATCAAAAGTGGTTATTGGACAAGAGGAGGTAATAAAACTCTTGCTGACTTCTATATTCTGCCAGGGACACTGTTTACTTGTAGGGGTACCGGGTTTGGCTAAAACATTACTTATCCATACGCTAGCATCGGTACTAGATCTGAAATTTAGCCGGATACAATTTACACCAGACCTCATGCCCTCCGATATTCTCGGGGCAGAAACGCTGGACAAAGACCGCAACTTTAAATTCATCAAGGGGCCGATATTTGCAAATATCATCTTGGCAGACGAGATCAATCGTACCCCCCCGAAAACACAGGCTGCCTTGCTCGAGTCTATGCAGGAATACGCCGTAACGGTAGCAGGACAAAAATATGAGCTAGACAGGCCTTTTTTCGTGTTGGCCACCCAGAACCCCATAGAGCAGGAAGGAACCTACCCACTGCCCGAGGCCCAGTTAGATAGGTTTATGTTCAATGTACTCTTAAATTACCCGGCTTACGACAAAGAATTAGATATTGTGAAGAGTACTACCTCCGATGAAGAAATTGAAACTCGTCATATACTTTCGGCAGAAGAAATAACCTATTTTCAACACTTGGTCCGGCGTGTGCCTGTCACCGATAATGTCATAGAATATGCGGTCGGTCTCGTGCATAAAACCCGCCCCTATACAGAACGTGCACTAGACGTGACCAATGAATATTTGGAATGGGGTGCGGGGCCTCGTGCATCTCAATACCTGGTGCTGGGGGCTAAATGCAATGCACTTCTTAACGGCAAGTATGCCCCGGACATAGAAGATGTACAAGCGATCGCTCAACCTACTTTGAGACACCGGCTGGTGCGGAACTTTAAAGCCGAGGCTGATGGAATCTCTATAGATGATATTATTGAAAAGCTTCTCTAACGGGGCGGCTCAGTGGTTTAACTGCGGAGAACGCGGAGGTGATCACTGAGAGCCACAAAGATCGCTTTGTGTTTCTAGGTGGAACCTGCTCGATGATAAAGAGCGGGCTTTTAATACTTTGCTGTAAGGCATCCTTGAAAATTAGATTTGCTAAAAAAACAGGCGTTTATTAGCAAATTAAGCAACATTTTAGGGTGTCCTTGAAAATTGAATTTGACTGGAGAACGTTTAATTTTGGTAAGATAAGCTATCTTTCTAAGATGTTTCGGGTAGTGCGATCCTCGAAATGAGCAGTTTAAGCGGGATTTTGAGGTTCTAAGTCCAGTTCATTTTCTTTTGCGCGCCCAAAAGAAAACGAAACAAAAGAAAAGGGCGCCAGCAACCAAGCCCATTTTCCCCTCGAAACGCACTATCCGACCCCTAC
>JANQLQ010000073.1 GCA_028280565.1 Fulvivirga sp. | reverse complement strand
GGTTTTGAGGTTCTAAGCCTGTTTTCATTTTCTTTTGCACGCCCAAAAGAAAACGAAACAAAAGAAAAGGGCGCCAGCAACAAAGCCCATTTTCCCCGCTAAACGCGCTATCCAGCCCCTATAGGCCGCTTGCCCACAGGCCTCAAATGTGCCGCACTGTTCCTGGATGTCCTCCCTCCATACGCACTTGAATTTTCAATGATGGCCTACTTATATTTGTTGTAAAAGGATTTGGATTTGGGTGTTGTCGCCTACGCCTAAGCGCTATTGTAAGACTTCGTCATGCAATCCTCCCATTAGAAACCTTGGCCTAAACGTTCAAATGAACTCAACAGGGATATTCAAAGTGACAGGAGGAGAATCCACTACCTTCGCAAAGGGTAGGCCACATAATACAAATAAAAAAGAGGCCCATTCTTACGAACAAGCCTCTTCTACATTAAACCTACTTGATCTTATTTTTTGATCAACCGCACGGTCTCCGTTGTTGAAACGGTGGTTATTTTCATTATGTACACCCCTGGCCTCAAGGCAGAAGTGCTAAACATCGTAGAGCCTTCCGTATCGATCATGGCGTCATTTTTTTGATAAACGACTTGTTCCGTCATTTGATCGATGAGCATGATGTCCGCCCGTTCTTCCCCGGTTTCTTTTAGTTCGATGTGTAAGAAATCTTCCATAGGGTTAGGGTAGATCTTGAACTGCCCGGCCTCTACCACGCTTCCTTCCCCGGCCAAAGCGGATGCGTTCATCATGGATTGGCAATCCATGGCTCCCGATACACTTTCAGCTCTTTGACCCATGCCTTGCTCGTCTTCCCAAGTGATGACGACCTTATTGGGGCCTTCTATCGTTCCTGTAGCGAATAAGTTGTTACCAGGCCAGGCAGTCATAGTATTTTGCAGGGAAGTTCTCTCTAGTTGCCATGTAACCATAACGGCGAAAGCATTTGGGTTGACAATTTGCCAATTCCTGTTTTCAGCCGGGTTATCCGAGCACAGGGATACCAAAACTAAGTCCTCTACCTTTCCGTCAACGACCTGGAAGTCCACCGATCGTGTAATGCCGGCGACACCTTTTGCATTCCTCTGTGTGTAGGGCACTGCGGAAATGGTGAAACCTCCTGATTTTGGTGTCCAAATGTTACGACCTCCAAACAAGTGATAAGGTGCTTGGTTTTCGGTCTGTCGGCGTCTTTGTCGTCCGTCCAGTTTTAATCGTACGCTGCCTATGTATTCGGTAGAGGTTTCTACCCGTATATCAAACCGGTCGTTGGCGTATTGGCTCAGGTTGATCGTAGTCGGTAGAGGGCCCAGGTCTGTTTTGGTGACGGCATCCACGAGAATAAAGTCACTCACTTCCATGGTATTGATCACCTCGAAAGATACATTGAGTTCCACGCCTTGAGACCCCTTAGCCCGGCTCTCTGCAAATGGGGTCACTTTTAACTGGTATTGTCCGTTTCGTGGAGCCCATGGGCGTACCGCACCGTTCCCATCACCAAACAAAGCGTAAGGTGCTGTATTTTCTATTTGCCTATGATGCCTTGCCCCGGACAGTTTGTACTCAACGCTGCCCACGGTTTCGGGGTCGGTAGTAGCTACAATGCTAAACGTCCCGTTCTTGAACTGGGCCAAGTCTACGGTTTCACCCAAAGGCCCGATCTCTTCTTGTGTGGTAGCGTCTACTACGATCAGCTCACTGATGCTGGCATTATTTTCTACGCGGAAGTTGATGCTCAATGGGATGCCAGCCCTTCCTTTGGCGTTCCGTTCCAAGTAAGGTGTAGCGCGTAAGGTATACTGTCCAGTGGCGGGTAACCATCCACGTAGTGCTGTCCCCATTTTACCAAACAGGGCGTAGGGGGCATCATTTTCAATTTGCGTGCTATTTCTCCTGCCGGATATAACCAGCCTTACACTTGCTACTTCCACATCACCGGTATTCGCTATGATAGCGATCTCATCCTTGAGATAGTCTTGGATATCGATCACATCTTCATCTACTAGTTCACGAATATGCTCCCCTGTGGTGGCATTGACAAGGGTGAACGAAAGCACTTGGGCCAGGTCTTCCAGGTCGGCAGAAGAGCGTGGGAGGATTTCGTAACCGGATAGGAACGGTAGCTGCGTATCTACCTGTTGTACAATACCGGTGAGATTAAACTTCCCAACCGGCGCCGGTTGACTGTAAAGATCGGACTGTCTTGAAATAAACACAGTAAAGTAATTTGTACCATCCGTAACCTCTACATGGAATCCCAGGTAGCCTTGGTCCGTAGTCCATTGTGTGGGGTCCATTACATACACGGTTTGCAATGTAACCGGCAATGACTCTTGATCGTCCTGGACATTGGAGATCACTTGCGGCATGGTTAATACGCCTTCCCCGGGGAGCACTTTGACACTATCCGCATGGATGCGCAGTAGGCCATTTTCTTGAACCAATCGTCCTACCACGTAAATATTATCTCCCATAGCAGGGACATAGCCATGATCTGTTAATGGATTAAAGACGTTGATCCCGGCGTTGGTATCGACCAGGGTAAAATCTAATCCAAACTGGCTGCGGTCCGGTGAATTAACTACTCCAAACAATCGTGTATAAACCCCTGTAGAGTCTGCGACACCGACTTCATCCACCCCATTTACTTCGCTGATCAAGTAAGTAGGCACATCTGTAATGCCCGGTTCGCCGCCAGTAGAGGGTAGTCGATACCTTATGATCTGGCCGTTATCACTGCCCACCACGTAAAGTGTATCGCGTTGGGTGGTAAAAGTGAGACCTCTTAGGTCATTAGAAGGTACATCTTCTAACAGCAGGTTCCAGGATAGTTTGTTGGCAAAATCCCTGTAAACAAGGTTCGGTGGCAGGGAACTCCTATTTGCCACAAACCAGAATACGCTATCTTCACCGGCAAAAACCGAGTTGGACCCCGAGGTAGAACTGGATTCTATTACTTCCTCGCTGCTAAAATTGACGCCGTCTGTACTGCTATAGACATGGACATTTCGCCCGCTATTTGCGGGAAGATAGATCCTATTGCCTTCGGGGGAGATGAAAGCGCTGCGTGCCAATTCCCGGTTTTCTAATTCAAACCCGTCCGGCCGGTCATCGCCGTCGGCATCTTCTCCTCCTACGAGTACATCGAAAGTAGTAGGGTCCATTTCATTCTGTTTTAAGATAAACTGGCGGTTGCCCACGACAGAAGCTACAAATACCCTCCCGGAGGCGTCGGATGAAGGGTTAGTAAGGCTAGTAGGTCCGTCCCAGAAGGCTAAAGGCTCCCCGGTATCTTTGTCAAGTTTAAAAATGTCAGAGTTTTGAACTACTACCAAGATATGCCCGTCATGTGCCGTGCCAATACCTCTTAAAAACCGGATAGGAGTGGTGACTCCCTTAAAGCTTATCTCCGTAACATATGATGTAGGGTCATCGTTGTTGTAGGCAACCTCTTCGGCGGTGAGTGCATAGGCTGTCCCATCCGGGGTGTACACCTGTATCCCCCTGGAAAAAGCTACTGCCCAGATCTTACCGTCCCTGTCTACCGTAATCCCGTGGCCGTTCGTTGCCGGCGCAAAACCGACTACTCCGTCATACAAATACTCGGGGGCCGGAATTTCTACCGCTCCATCTATCGGGGCGTTGCTTTTGGTTAGCTTAAGACTTTCAGCAGGGCCATAGGTAATATTTTTGCCATCGCTGGAGATCACCCGGTGATAGAAAGTGATGATCTCTCCTTCGGCGGCATCTCCTAAAAGCGTATACCATTCGCCCTCGGTCCATTCCCTGAACTCTGTAGTCCTCCCGGTAGCCGCGTGGTGTATCAATGTTTCAAAAGCCTCGTCCTCTGCCAATTGGTAGGTGTAAGTGACCAGGTTGTTTTCTTCGTCTGTTGAGCCTTCCCAAGTAATAGGCAGTAGCGCTAATACATCCCTTACCGGTACGGCATCCACTGTATCTGCGGGGAAGATCATTGCAGGTGTAGGAGCTTGGTTACCCGTAGGGTATACCTGGCTCCGGACCTCTCCCGCAGGATAGGCCGTAGTTTTTAACAGGATGTAATATGAACCTACACTTAACAATTCTTTGAAGTCCCCGTCAATTTCGAACTCTCCTTCAAAAGTCCCGTTCTTCCCGTCTTCACTGGTTGCGTTTAGTGCGTAAACCAGCTCTCCCTCATTGGGGTGCAACGCGCGATAGATACCTACGGCTCCACGATCTTCCAAGAGCCTTCCTTGCAAATCACTGAAGGAACCGTAAAACAATACTTTATTCCCTTCTTCGTTCACTTGCAGGGCTAGGTCACCTTTACCCGGTAGAGGTTGGGTTTCCAGGAGGTTCAAGGCAGAAAGCGTACCTTGTCCTTCCCCGGTTACTTCCACATCACGGCGAATGATAAAACCGTTGATCCCTGGAAAAACCTGTGGCAAGCTTTGGTCATCAAACAGGGCCATGTCTGCCGCGTTGAGCTCCCTGATGTTGTAGGTGTTATACACCACGGTATCTTCTTCGAAGAAAAAGTCCATCAATGTCATCGTATTAGGGGAGCGCTGGTCTGAGTTTAACCACTGCCTGGGACCTGAACCGATAGCGCCGGCATTTAAAAGGTCTACATTGCCGCGCTTCCCGGGGAAGTATGCATGGTGGTGCCCGCTGATATAAGTATGAACCCCCATTTCTTCCATCATTTGCATTAGCTTTTCCGGGTTGGCGAGTATATTCCCGGGGGTGTCTCGTTCTTGGGCCACGCCGTATAAAGGCAAGTGACCAATGAGCAGCTTGATCTTGGCATTTTGGGCAGCGGGGCTTAAAAACTGCTGCCTTGCCCATTCTAGCTCTTCGTCAGAGATGAAAGATCCGCTGGCATCCCAAGACACTATGAAAATGTCGCCATCTTCTTTGTCCATGGCGGAAAAGTAGAAGGGGTAGTTAGTGACCGTATCTACGGGATACCACCCCGGAAAATGGACGGGGTTGTTCCAGTAGCGTGCCATTACCTCTCGCTCTAATTCGAAGGCCCCTGATTTAGAGCCGTCATGGTTTCCCGTGGTAAACATGAATGGGATACCCGCACTTCTCAGTGGCTCGGCGATCTTCACCTCGAAAGCGTCCCACATGGCCTGGAGCTCGGGCTCTGTTAAGGCGGTGGACTGACCGGCTACCATATCACCGGCGCTGACCACCATGTCAGGTGCCCATAGCCTTGGGATGCGCTGGATGATGCTATCTACCTGGAACTCGTAACTGGTAGAACCAAAAGAAGCATTGAAGTCGCTGATCACAGCTATCCTGAAATCTCCCCGCGCAGGGATTACATTGACATCCAAAAACTTCTCGGCAAAAGAGCCGTCTGAAGCTTTTACCAAAAAGCGGAACCGGATCTCAGAAGTAGCTCTTTCATTCACAAGGTAGGAGAAGGTGTATATTTCGCGTGACTCATCAAAAGATACGGTCTCCCCGACTTGTTCTTCCTCGGCACCATCTACACTCTTAAAGACTTCCAGCGAAGCAAGCGTGACATTCTCGTCCTGGGTGTCCATTGCCAGGTCTATGGAAAACGATCTGCCGGAAGGATATTGTGCCGCAGTGATCGACGGATTAAATTCGATGGCGAAGGACTTAACGTTTACCCGGTAAGTCTTGGAAACTGTCCTGCCAAAGTTATCTTCAACCTCGAAGCGGAAATCTACTGTGCCTAGGGGGTCATCCAGGGTATAGTTGAATGCGTAAGTTTCCGACAGGGCTTGCTCCAAAGGTATACCAGTTCCGAATGGCTCTTCGACCCCATCGCCTACGGTTTTAAAGATCTTTAAGGTTTCAAGCTTTACGCCGGTGTTCGGAGAGGAAACTTCTACATTTAACGTGATGCTTTCTCCTCTTACGATATCTTCCTCATCCGGCCGGTCGAAGGCAAGGCTCGGTAAACTTTCTCCTACTTTTATGAGCTGTATGGCATCCACCGTGACAAAACTGCCAGGGGCATCGTTACTGACGACAATAGAATCTGCTGGGCCCAGGTGGAAGGTGCCAATTAAATTGAATTGGTTGGCGCCCTGGGTTTGATTCACCCGTACAGTATCGCGTTCGTTCAAGTCAGACCGGATAGTGGTATAGGGGGTGCTAGTAGAACGGTTGAAGGCAGGTACCCACCAGCCGCTTACTTCATATTCAGCGGGCGGAAGGCCAGTCAAGGTGTAGATCGCTTTGCTGCTTCCATCTCCCGTACCTATCAATCTTGCTTTGGAAGGGCCGAAAAACCCTGCATTGGCCGTTTCAAACCATGCCCCGGTTTCGCTGTAACGTGTGTTATCTTCCGTGTCAAAAATTTGAGGAGCTCGTTTCAACAAAAGCGCCGTAGGTACCCTGCGCTGTACGTTGCCAGCGTCAGAAGGAGAACTCACCAGTTGGTCGTCTACGACTATGGCAGAAGATCCGCCACCGTCCAGGTTCATAGCTTCTACTACTCCAAGGTTGACCAGTACCTCTGCCAGCTCTGGCAATGTGATCCCGAGGCTAAATTCCGCTTGGCGTCCATCCGCTACGATCATGATCACTTTATTGTCTGCCGTATACCCAATAGCTGTCCTGGGCTCGCGGCCATTGCTGTTGGGGTCTAACAATTCAGGATCAGAGGTAATATTGATAGCTCCACCAGAAACGATCACAGGCCCGCCGCCGACGGCGGTAGAGGCGTTCCAAAGGGCTCCCCCAGCGGGGAAATCGGCGCTAGGCTGGGGCTGTGGAGGCACACCGAGGGCATTAGGACTGGGCATTGGGTAGGCATAGGTGGTATTTTCCGAGCCTACGTTGTAGATCCAGGCCACATCAGCTTGACCGTCTTGCTGTATGCCGAAAGCACTACGTGTAGGAAAGTAGGTGGTAGCTGTACCGTCAAGATCGCGGGATACCGATTTAATGTTCGGTACCAGTACCTCACCATCTTGTGTGATCAAGCTAACGGACTGTGAGCTGCTAAAAAAGCCCCCGTTAATGGCTACAAATACAGGCTCTTCCGAGGCCTGTGCAAAATCCTGTGGGGTTCTAAAGGTATTGCCATCGCCAACATACACAGCTTCAAACTCGATATTCGGATCCGTCAGGTCTACCTCGGTATACACTGCATGTAAAGGGGAGCCATCGGGTAAGGCTGAAAACGTCTCATAAACTTTCACAGAGGGCGGTAACCCCCCGGACAGGTCTTCCCTAAGCTGCCACTGCAGGTTGACCTGCGCTAGGGAAGCGTTAAAACTTGCTATACATGCAAGCGCGATCATAATTTTTAATGGGTATAAAATGGTTTTCATATGGCGGGTATATTTTAAGGTTAGATTATTCAAAATTATACCCGGCGGATGCCGCTCGCAATGCTGCTTAAAGTAGTGATTAATTAAGCGTTAAATACCGCCCTGGGAAGTATCACTTTTCAAATGAAGGTTTAGGAAATGAGAAGAACTTTAATGAAAGCGAAATACCGTGAAGTACCTCGTAAAAGTGAAGTAACTAAAACTTCATATTTATTTTATTTGGATTCTGCACAACCGACTTCTACTTGACTTTTAAAACTAATTTTGTACGAGCACAAATCTTTTTTAATAAGAAAATAGTGAAATGCATACCCACCGTTTTTCCCTTGGATTCTTCTGTTTTATCCTCCCTGTGATCGTAGCCCTCGGGGTTGAACCCGCAGGCTGTACTTCTTAAATATTATGCGTCAAAATGCCCGCCTGTAGCCCCGGGATTTTCAGAAGAATGGGACCGTAAATGATAAGAGTGCAGGTATCCAACCTGTCCTTCCCATGGAGTTTAAAAGAAGCAAAATGATCCTTGTCCTTACGGGCTGGTCTAGGTGATGTTTTTCATAATCCTTATTTTAGTTGAACGCATCCATAGTCGTCTGCTTATGAGCGATGATTTTATATTTCAAAACCCTATGGACAAGTCGTTAGCCGACTTGGTAGACTATTATTTTTTTATTGATGTGCCGGTGGATTCCATGCCGATGGAACCGGAATACGTTCTGCCCTTCCCTAGGATCACCTTTGGGTACTTTTTCGACCATCCTTTTTTAGTCACCAACCATGATCGCGGCCAATCGAAAGCCGTGGATATGGTAATTTCCCGGGTTTCCACCGATAAGATCACGGTACAACCTATTACAAGTAGGATAAAGATCATAGGGGCGCATGTGAGACCCTATACGTTAGCTCTTTTGACTAAGAAGCCGATCACTAAATTTCCTTGGCTGATCGATACCGTTGATCTATTTGGCCCAATTGCGCTTAGCTTTAAAGAAAAAATACTGGAATGCCGTAGTGCAGCGGATATGTTTGTGGAAGTGGAGAGGGTTTTCTTGGCTACTTTATTAGATCGCGACCTGCACGTGATACAGGAAGCGGTGGAAATGATCGAAAAGCATAGCGGCAATATCAAATTCGGTCAGTTAGCAAAGCAATTAGGATTGACTGACCGGGCACTTCGCGCTCAATTCCATAATTACATGGGCTGTGCCCCTAAAGAATTCATAAAACTGGTGCAATTAAAGCAATCGGTTTACCACATGAATTTTACCAACGATTCCCTTACCGGTATTACCTACCAAGGGGAATATTTTGACCAATCTCATTTTATTCATTCTTTCAAACAGATCACCGGCCAGGCCCCTAAAGCCCTTAGGGAAAAAATGCCTGGCTTCCGCTTTTTACAATTTTAAGGGGTATACGTATTCCAAATTTGAGTTAGGATCCCTGTTCACTTTATAAAAGAGAAAGGCTTAGCGGGATACGAGGTTTAGTATGGACATCTACCATGCCAGGAGGATGTATCCAGGTCACTTGGGTTTTTAACCGCAAAGAGCGTTAAGGTTTGCTAAGTATTGGATAAACAGGTCCTACTTAAAGAAGAATTGATTGAAGACGAAATGCAAATTGCAACTAGGATGAAACGAAAGGGTTTAGTGCGAGTACATTTAATAGCGACTGTACTGGCGGTTTTAGTGATCAGCACATTTTTTATTACTTCGCTCGTGGCAGAACTAGGCGGTGATCCCCTATTTATCAAGAGTGTGAAAAGAAGGATACTTTATTTTGTACCCCTTTTGGTTTTTGTAATGCCGGCCCTGGGCATCACGGGAAATAAACTGGCGAGGAACTCAACCTCTCCACAAGTTTTAAAAAAGCAACGGAGGATGAAGTGGGTGGGTATTAACGGGCTCATGCTGGTGATGCTGGCTGTGTTTTTGTACTATCGCTCGCATTATCATGATATTGATCTTGTTTTCTTACTCGCCCAGCTTGCCGAGTTAGTACTGGGGTTTATTAATTTACTATTGATTGTATTGAATGCCCGGAGCGGGCTACAACTTTCCGGGAGATTGAAAAGTTAAATCGGACCTGTCAAAAACATGTACTACAAGCCGGTTAATAAAAGAGAAGGCCTGGTTGAGGTCTGTCCTTGACAAAAGTGGTTTTCAAATTAAAGATCAAGGAATTCGGGCCGGACAAACGGCTTGTATGGGAAGGTGGGAAGGGAAATAAGCTGGAAAACGCCCATGGGGAGGAGTGATGTTTTCGATGACTGGAGAGAGCGGTGATCTTACGTTCGCGATGTATGCCCGGTACATTTCTCCCTTTGATGGATCTTTTGGGCAGTTTGCGGCAGACTTAAAAAAGGAAGTGGAAGCTATTTCCTATACCTGGTGAGTTATCGCATGACCGGGTCATGGCGTTGATCTAATGATGATCTCCCCATGACCTGGCCACTCAACCCGGTCATACCTATAACCCCGGTTACCCTTTTTACGTAGGCCGCATTAATCTACGCAGAACTATAATTGGCGAGCCTATTTTTTTAACTAACAAAATTGTCTTATCTAATCTTTTTATCTCATGATCATCTATGGATGGAATAGCAAAATAATTAAACAGGCCCCCCTGGAAAACTTGGTTTGTGAAAACTGCCAAGAAAAGAACTCATTTTTGACGTTGTACTCAAAGTACGTCCATATTTTTTGGATCCCATTTTTCCCCTATAAGAAAGAGGCACAGATCAGTTGTGCCCAATGCCAAAAGATATTCGATGAAAAAAGTATGCCTGCGGATCAGAAGGAGAAAATAAAGGCCCTCAAAAGAAGCGTACCTACTCCAAAGTATATGTACAGTGGTTTATTTCTTTTGGCGCTTGCTATAGGCTATTTTAGCTATGCAGGCAGCCAAAATAAGAAAAAGGAATTGACCTATTTACAGGAACCACAGCAGGGAGATGTCTACAAAAACTACGACGAAACGGAAACTACCGAGTTTAAATACTATTTGTGGAAAGTAACAGACGTAGTGGGGGATAGCGTTTACGTGTCGCCCAGCTCTTATTCTTACGATGGGCTTCCTACAAAACTAGAACCGGAAGATGGTTTTTACGATGCTTATTTTTCAGTACATAAAAGCCTGTTAAAGGAAATGTATGATAAAGGTGAGATCAAAACTGTGTTGCGGGAGTATGGCCCTGAAACGGGCTTTGACCGGCTGATCGCTTATCCCTTATTGGATTCGGCCAGCACTAGCCAGCAGGTCATAAACTGATCTTGTAGCTTTCCGCAAAGTCGCGGATGTTCTGTAAAAGGTTTTTGGCGAGGTCGGAGGCTCCTAGTTTGGAGCCTTCTTCCTCTAAGATGCCCTTACAGCTATCGTAAATGTTACCAAGAAATTCCTGCATCTCCGCCCGGAGATGTCCCTCCTTACGCAGGTCTTGCTCTAATAGGAATTTCTCCTCGGACAGCCGGTCTACTTGTTCTTCTAATTCACGGATTTTTTTCTCTAGATCTTGCATTAACGAGTTAATTGTTACCGATACTTACCCATTACCCTATTACTCCCGAGCCTACTAATTCATCTTTATCGTACCACGCTACAAACTGGCCAGCAGCTATCGCTTTTTGGGGGCGTTCGAAGATCACATATAGGCCATCTTCTCGCATAATGAGCTTGGCAGGGTCTAATTCTTGACGGTATCGTATTCTTGCCAAATAATCGGCTGATTCCCCCACGGTAAGGGCTAGATCCTCGCGGACCCAGTGAAGTTCGTCTTTGGCAACGAATAATCCGCGACGGTAGAGCCCGGGATGGTCTTCGCCTTGACCGGTATAGATCACATTTTTATCCGTGTCGGTATCTATGATGAACAAAGGCTTGGGGGTTCCTCCAATATTGAGCCCTTTGCGCTGCCCAATGGTGTAGTAGTGTGCGCCATTATGTTCACCTACTTGCTCCCCATCTTCAATACGGTAGGTAAAAGGTTGGGTGAGCTGCCTTAGCGTGGAAGCTTTTGCTCCATTTAGGGCCAACTTAATCCCGTTGTTTTCAAAGGGTGTAGCGTTAGTAGGTATTTCTACCACAATGCCTTTCTTGGGTTCGAGTTTCTGCTGGAGAAACTCGGGCAGCCTTACTTTTCCCACAAAACAAAGCCCTTGGCTATCTTTTTTGTCAGCCGTGGTTAAGCCAATTTCTTTCGCTATGTCACGTACTTGTGGTTTGGTAAGCTCGCCGATCGGGAAAAGTGCCTTGGCAAGTTGCTGCTGCGTGAGCTGGCAAAGGAAATAGCTCTGGTCTTTGTTGGTATCACGACCGGCCAATAGTCGATAAATTGTCTTTCCTTCTGCCTGTACCGTATCTTTCCGGCAATAGTGGCCAGTAGCGATATAATCGGCCTTTAGTTTCATGGCTGCTTTCAAGAAGATATCAAACTTGATCTCCCGGTTGCATAACACATCAGGGTTAGGCGTGCGTCCTTTTTGATACTCGTCAAACATATAGTCAACGATCCTCTCCTTATACTCTTTGCTCAGGTCTATGGCCTGGAAGGGAATGCCGAGGTGTTGGGCCACCATCATTGCATCGTGGCTGTCCTCCAGCCAAGGGCATTCTTTGCTGATGGTCACACTGTCGTCGTGCCAGTTTTTCATGAACATGCCGATCACCTCGTAGCCCTGTTGTTTTAATAAGTACGCCGTCACGCTGGAGTCGACTCCCCCGGACATCCCTACTACTACACGTTTCATCCGAATTGTATTAAGCTTCTTCTTTTTATTCTTTGCAAAAGTAAGCGTTTGCCCTGGGAATTGTACGTCCATTAGTGTTAAGTTAAGCCTCAAATGCCGTACCGGGTACAGGATGAGCTATGTCCGAGGTATTGATCAGTCGGCAGTTAGCAAAGGGCAGTAGGCAAAAAAATTATAGGGTTACCGATTGCCCATTGCCTACTTTAAGAACGGGATTGGAAAAACAACTGACCGTCCAGTTACACCTAACTTAACACCAGGACCTGCTCCATCTTTTGTTTTAGCCTGCAAGGAAAAACAAGGACCAGTCAAAAAAAGTTTGAAAAGTTTTTTGGATCAACTTTCTAATAATCAGTAACATACGTATTAAAGGTTGGTTTAGGCCTGTTGACTGGGGTTACTTAAGCTTTAAAACTTCACCAATCCTACACAGTTACACCAAGGAACTGTAGGTTGATCCCCAAACCGAAGGAGTAAGAGATATAAAATATATAATATAGACGTTAGAGTGCATGGTACCGCAGTCACCGGGTTAAGTGATGTTATCACCCCTTTGATCCTACAAAGGGGAGACCAAACGCTTGATAGAGGATAGATTGACCTTTTACAGGGAGCGGGGCAGCGTTGGGAGGTCCTTAAGCTGACGACCATAGCGTGTAGCGCATAGAAAGAAAAAATATTTCTCTATGCTCCATGTCCTATGCTCATTGCCCCGTAGAAATGATAGCAAAAGAAGACCAAATCTACCAAGAAGAGTTCAGCGAACTTCTAACACCTTCCTACTATAAGCTGTTCGACGAAGTTTCGTCCGTGGTATTTTTTGTGTGTGAAATGGACACCAACAGGATAGTGTATGTAAGCAGGTCCAGCAAAGAGCTTAATGGTTACCCATGTAATCAATACATCGATGGAGGACTGCAATTCTTTGCTTCCTTGATCCACCCGGAAGATTATCCCTGCGTAATGGAGAATTATGTTGATTTGATCAAGTACTTCGAAAACACCACGGGTACTGGCCACCGGGAGACATGCGGACTGACCAACGAATTCAGGATCCGGCATGACCAAGGGCACTGGATCTGGGTAGAGGTGGACCTCGTCATCCTGGATCTTACCCCCCGAAATAGCATTGGGAAAGTTTTCGGTACGGTCAAAAATATTGAAGAGAAGAAGAAGCATGCGGAAACCTTGGAAGGAACATCAACCATATCATTGCAACGAGAAAAGGAGGCCCTGCAAGAGATGAAGAAACCTTTAAATATTAATTTACAAACCACCCCTTGTGGAAAAATAACCCCGCGCGAACTAGAAGTACTGCAACTCATCGCCCACGGGTATTCTGCAAAACAGATCGCCGATAAGCTATGCATTAGCATTCATACAGCCATTAATCATCGCAAAAACCTGATCGAAAAATTCAGTGTAAAGAACACTGCCGAGCTTATCCTCAAGGCCTCTAAGAAATACTGGCTTTAATAAAAGCACAGCTAGCAAGCTTGGATTGGGAAACAAAGCCAATAAATTATATAATCCTCCCCAATCGTCCTTGTTTTTAACAAGGATGCCCGAGAAAGGCGTTTTTAACGCCAGTTCGCAAAATTCATTGGTGATACTCTTAACTAAAATACAAAGACTTGTTGGGAACTGATATTGCGTTACAAACGCAATTCTCAGCTGGCCCTCTTTTCAAAAGAGGGCCAGTAGAAAAGGGCCAAATAGCCATGACTTGGGATTGAAACCTTAATATTGAATAGTTAACGCTTAAAATAGTTTAAAGTATCCAATGATACATTCCCCTGTTTTCTTTTTTAATCTACGAATTGAATGATTAACCATTCATTTTAAACTCTTGATATACTGTTCGTCTAAATGGTCTGCAACGTTGATCACGACACCATCTCTGTCCACGGTATAATATTTTGGAATTGCCACAATATTCATGTAGTCCCACAAGCTCTTGTTAACTTCTTGGTCGCCTCCAAATACTATTGGCCATTCATATCCATTCTTGACCACGAATTTTTTCATCTTAGCATGGGATTTGTCAAGCGATATAGAATAGAATTCAATGTTGGGGTTCTGCTTTCTGAGTGCTGGTATTTTTCTCATTTCCTGGATGCACGGGGCGCACCATGTCGCCCATAATTCTATTATAACAATCTTTTCGCGAAGTTCTCCTAGTCTAACCAATGCTCCGTCCTTATCGGGGAACTCAAAGTCCCTTATAGTTTTATCCAATAACCTGTATTCAACCAACTGTATACTTTCAGCCGCAAAAGACTTTACGTCATCACTCATTCCATGAATGGCCAATGAGTCTACAAGTTTTTTTAGAATGGATTTATTTACGATTTTATAGTCATAAGCTTCACTGTAAAATTTTATTAATTCAGCTTGTTGTTTCTCTCCTGTATACTCTCTTGTTATTCTTGAGACAATTTCTTTTGTCCCCAGGGTTGGGCTCATTTTATTCTTTTTTACATATTTTACCACATAATCCAAGCTATACGTTTTCCCCAAATCGTCAGAAATTTGTCCGTAAATAGTTGTTGTGATAAATGCAAATACTATGATCAGTGGTCTCATAATTGTTTGTCGTAATGAACGCAGGTTAATCTCCGGTTAAGCCTATGGGCTTAACTTTTAAAGGTCATTTAAAAATCTTATTGTTCAAATCATCAATTTTTTCGTTTTCAACGCCAGTTCATAAAATTCACAAGGGACACCCTACCTAAGAAAGACAAAGACTGCTTTATCCAGGGCTATGGCTTGTTCCTGTGAGTTTATCATTAATAGCTTGTTCGACAAACTGGTTTAAAGATATTCCCAATTCTACCGATTTATGAGCGGCTTGCTTATGTAGATTTGGTTTTATCCTTACATTAAAAGTTCCCTTGTAAGATTTATGGGGTGCTTTGCCAAGAGATCCGCATATTTCCAAATAGTCCTCAACAGCTTCTTGAAAAGACTTTTTCAATTGGTCAACACTGTCTCCTTCAAAAGTTATTAAATCATCAATTCCCCCTAGTTTGCCAAAAAACACATCGTCGTTTGAACTGTAATGAACAGTGCCTATGAAGTCTTTATATCGTAATACATCTTTCATGATAACCCTTGATCTTTTAATTCTCCAATTACATAATCTACCACATACATTTTAAGAATGTTACTAGGATGCGGTTTGTGAAGCCTGATGATATGTTTAGTAGCTTCTCTAACAAATGCTCTCTTAGACCCCGCCGTTTTACCTTTTTTAATTTCTTCATATCCAAAATGAATAAGAACTTTTACCAGTTCATCATAAGTGAAATCTTTTGGTCTTGAAAGTAGTCTTTGGATCAGTTCATCTGTCCTACTCATTTATATACAAATGTATTGCAACTGTTTTTTAGTTGCAAAATTTATAAATCATAACGTTTCAATTTGACTTAGGCTAAAACAATACCGACCCTTTCCTTCAAGGCTTCCATGAATGCTAGCCTAATAAAACCAGGAATCGGTAACTGGAACCAAGGAACAGAGCCAATAAATTATCTTGAATTTTTCTCAATCCTCCCCAATCGTCCTTGTTTTCAACAAGGATGCCCGAGAAGGGCGTTTTCAACGCCAGTTCACGAAATTCATTGGTGGTACTCTTAATAAAAAAAGACTTGCCGGGAGTTGGCATTGCGTTACAAACGCAATTCTCAGCTAGCCCTCTTTTCAAAAGAGGGCCAGTAAGTTAGGAGCAAAATAGCCATAAATGGGGATTGAAACCCTTCTTATATTGTCTTAATATTGGATTACTAATTCTTAAAATAGTTTAAAAACATCCTAAGCGATGATACATTCCTCCTTGTCTTTTTTGACCCATGAATTGAATGATTACCTGAAACTACGCACGGGTGTATCGGATGTTGATCGTGTTTTCCTGACCAGCGTAGCCACCGAAAGTGGCGGTATCGTGATCCCGGACAAAGCCTTGGGTCTTTCGCTGATGAATATCGAGGAGGAACGGGTGTTTAAAGACCAACGCACTACGCTGATCAATGATCAAGGGATAGCTGAGCATTTAAACCCCGAGATCAAGTTGAATCTTTACATACTGATCTCTGCGAACTTTCAAGACCAGGATACGGCTGATTCTTCCGATGATTACGTGGAAGGACTGAAGCAATTGTCCTATGCCATATCTTTTTTCCAGTCTAAAAATGTATTCACGCTGGAAAACTCGCCTCTAATGGCTACATACGATGCGGCCTTATTGAAGCTGGTAGTAGAGTTATACTCTTACTCCTTTGAGCAGCTTTATAATTTCTGGACGGTGGTAGGAGCCAAGTACCTGCCCTCGGTACTCTACAAAGTGCGGTTGGTCAAATTCCAAGAGCGTGCCGTTCAGGATGCCAACTTGCCGATAGAAAAAATTAAAATCGATAGCCAAACGAAACTATGAATATCATTTACCAACGGCTATTCAACCTGGGTATAGGCCACGATTACTATACCGATCAGCGGGCAAAGGGAGTGACTTTACTCCCTACACCCGCGACTGCTACATCGCTGGTCAACGGTAAAATGCTTTTCAAAAAGGTCAATAATGGTATTGTGGTACTTTACAGGGCCCTGGACGATGGCATTACACCGATGATAGACCTGGGAGGAGATGCCAAATTTACATTTTACCTGTCCGCAGATTATAAAAACGAATTTTTAAACATAACAGACTTGGACGAATCCGTTTCCAGGAGATACGAGTCGTCCAATATCGTTTATTTTACCAATGACCCGGCAAACGCTTCTACGGATGCTGGCAGCCCGGAAACTATCACGCACCGGGTGATCGATTCACTGGAATCCCAGCTCTTTACTTACCTGTTCAGCCTACCGGCAGGCCCCCCGGAGGTTTTGATACGCGTGACGAATGCGCCGGGCAGCTTGGTATCAGTGGGCAAGTCCACAGATGGCACACCTTTGCCCACTACACTTACTTTAAGTAAGAGTGAAGAGGACCTGTACAGCCAGCAAATCGACCTGCGTAACCAGCCCACCGGTTTATATACCATCACCATACGAGATATTGCGGATGCCAATACACTACGAGAAGAGTTAGTGTATGCAGACAGCGAACTGGCCTCGCGGGATGTGCTCGGTATCGTTGATATCGTCTACGAAACAGCTACCGATCATCTCTATGGGGATACCGAGGAGTATTTACTCCAATTCTCCCGGAAAGAGACGGTCTGGAAATACTTTGTGATCGACAAAAACGGTAAGATCGACCTGGTAGCTAATGACCTGCTGGTCACCGATACAGGAGCTGGCGGCGGTGATCCTTATGACACCTATGTGTTCAACCGGGAAGGAGATGAGCCTCATGCTGATATCCGGGTGAACAATTTGGACACTATCATTTTCAGGTCGACTGCCCCCATTCCCTTTTACGAGGAACCCAAATTGAATTTGGAGTTGAGAAGAAACCCTGGGAACCTGCAAGTGATCGCGAATTTACCGAACCCCTCACATAGCGGGGTGACCAAAGATGACTCGGGCAGCCCGGCATCTGAGATATATGTATTTATCTAAATAGTAAAAATTTTAAGCATGGCAAATTTCAAAAGTCCGGGCGTCTATATCCAAGAGATATCTACTTTGCCGGCATCGATAGCGCCGGTGTCTACAGCTATTCCCGCGTTCATCGGCTATACGGAAAAACGAGAAAAAGATGGAGAAACGCTTGCCGCCAATACCCCGGTAAGGATCACTTCTTTACTGGAATACCGGGAAATATTCGGGGGAGCTTTTAATGAAAACCTCACCGTTACCCTTACAGATCCCATTGACCCGGCTGATGATACCGTCATTGCCGTAGCAGCGGCCACGGAACGATCACCGTATACATTGTATTACCACATGGCCATGTACTTTGGAAATGGTGGTGGCCCATGCTACGTGGTGTCGGTGGGTACATACACCACTACAGCTATTCCTGCAGATCCCTCTACGTTGATACAAGTCTCGGAGCTCCAGCAGGGTTTAGTCTCCGTAGAGCAAGAAGATGAAGTAACTCTTTTGGTCGTTCCTGAAGCAATATTGCTCGCCGTTCCCGGCCGGGGGACCATTAATGATGATATGCTTGCTCAATGCAATAAACTACAGGACCGTTTTGCCATTATGGATGCAGCCGTATTAGGAGGTACAGTAAATGACGACGGGATAGGCTTTCGGGCAGATGTAGGCACAAGTGATCTTAAGTACGGGGCCTCTTACTACCCCTCCTTAAGGACCACACTGGACCTTAACTTTGAAAATAGCGATGTGGCGATTACCGATAGTCGTGCAAGTGCTATTTACAACAATTCAACCTTAGCAGTGATCCTGGATGGTGTATCCAGTGCCTTCGCTACAGGAACTGTAACTATTGGAAGTAATCCAACAGGTGCTACCATTACAGTGGGGGGCATTGGATTAGTGGAGGGAAGCGAATGGACTGTTACTATAGATGATGGTGTTGCAACAGCAGCGTCCTTGGCCTCGGCCATAGATGGATTAGCTGATGTAAATGCTGTGAGTGCGGGGAGTGTGGTGACCATCACCGCTGCCGTTACCGGGATCAGTGGTAATTCCATTACTTTAAATACTACTCATTCTGCAAACGCTGCCGTTTCAGGCGGAACATTGACCGGGGGTGTAGATGCAGAGTCTGCCGACAAAACCCTTGGAAACAACATTGTCAATGAGATCAGTAAAAACTTCGAGGTGGTCCTTTATCCTTCGGCCACCATGGCTGGAGTGTATGCCCGCGTAGATTTTGATCGTGGGGTATGGAAGGCCCCGGCGAACGTAAGCCTCCGCCTGGTCAACGAGCCGGCAGTTTTAGTAACTCCCGATGAACAAGGTGGGCTTAACGTAGATGCCACCTCCGGAAAATCCATTAATGTGATCCGCCAGTTTACCGGCAAGGGTACCTTGGTCTGGGGAGCGCGCACTTTGGCAGGCAACGATAACGAGTGGCGCTACATCCCGGTAAGACGCCTCTTTATTTTTGTAGAGGAGTCAGTGAAAAAGGCCACGGAATTCGTGGTGTTTGAGCCTAACGATGCTAATACCTGGCTTAAAGTGAAGACGATGATCGAGAACTTTCTCGCTAAACTTTGGCGTGATGGGGCCTTAGCAGGAGCCACCCCGGGGGAAGCCTTTTTTGTAAGAGTAGGCCTGGGACAGACGATGACCGCCTTAGACATTTTAGAGGGTAGGATGAACGTGGAAATTGGAATGGCAGCCGTAAGGCCTGCCGAGTTCATTATCCTCAAATTCTCCCATAAGCTACAAGAATCATAAGTATAAAAGCGCTTTTTAAACAAACAACTAAAACCAAAAGATATGGCTGTAATCAATACACCCGGTGTATATATTCAAGAGATATCTACACTACCGGCCTCGGTAGCCGCCGTGGAGACGGCAATTCCCGCCTTTATCGGCCACACCGAGAACGCGGAAAAAGACGGTGTGGCTGAAGCATTGCGTGGCGAACCCACGCGTATCACTTCCATGCTGGAATATGAAACACACTTTGGCGGCCCAAATAACGAAACGCTCGTGATCACTGTAACAGATCGTTATGACGGTGAAGATGGGCAGCCCGCCACCTTAGTGGATCGCCAAATTGGCGTAGAACACCCTACCACCATTAGTTCGTACAAGATGTACTACAGCCTGCAAATGTTCTTCAACAATGGGGGAGGGCCGTGTTACATCGTATCCGTAAATGACTACAACAATGCCTTAGATCCAGGGGATGCTGCCACACCGACCAGCCTTATCGGTGGGTTAGCCGCACTGGAAAAGTATGACGAGCCCACTTTGATCGTTTTCCCCGATCAAATGAGCATAGCCGACTACCGGGATGTGTACGATCAAGCCCTGGCGCATTGCAATAAGCTGCAAGACCGTTTTGCCATTATGGATGTGAAGGAAGAAACTACGGATCCTTTCGCTGACGCTAACAATTTTCGAGACAATGGCATAGGCAGTGGCAATTTGAAATATGGGGCAGTCTACTACCCCTATTTGAAAACCACGCTGAATTACGGGTATGATCCCGGCTCGCAAACCATAACGCACAATAACGTTTACATAGGTACAGGTACCCCGAACCCAAACGTTGATCCCGCAGGTGAATTTAACGGCGATAGTCTCTCCGATATTGACGGTGCGGAACCTAGCTTTTATCGATCCATAACAGCGGCCATCAGCAGGCTTTACCTGGATCTTGCCCCTTCCGGCGCTATGGCTGGCATCTACGCGCGCGTGGATAGCCAAAGAGGAGTTTGGAAGGCCCCGGCCAATGTGGATGTCCGGTCCGTGATCGGTCCCACGGTCAAGGTGACCCACGAGCAACAGGGCTCGTTAAACATCGATGCCACTTCCGGCAAATCTGTGAATGCAATCAGGACTTTTACCGGCAAAGGTACCTTGGCCTGGGGGTCCCGCACTTTAGCAGGTAACGACAATGAATGGCGGTACATTCCTGTACGAAGGCTGTACATTTTTATCGAAGAGTCAGTAAAAAAAGCGACCGAATTTGTGGTATTCGAACCGAATGACGCCAACACCTGGCTGCGCGTTAAGACCATGATCGAAAACTTCCTTTCCAAGTTATGGCGTGATGGCGCACTGGCAGGGGCTAAGCCCGAGGATGCCTATTTTGTAAGGGTGGGCCTGGGCCAAACGATGACCTCGTTGGATATCCTGGAAGGTCGTATGAATGTGGAGATAGGACTGGCGGCCGTAAGACCTGCTGAGTTTATCATCCTCAAATTCTCCCATAAACTACAGGAATCCTAGATTGAAGATCTAACATCTTATAACCATTAAAATATACAATTATGGCAGTTGCATATCCAGTATCGGCGTTCCATTTCCAAGTAGAATGGGGCGGAACACGCATAGGCTTTACGGAAGTCTCAGGGCTGACGGTAGAGCTCCAATCGATCGATTACCGGGAAGGGAGTGCTCTTGAATACCAAGTGACCAAAATGGCAGGGATCCCACAGTACTCGAACATTACATTGAAAAGGGGGATCTTCCGGGCGGATAACGAATTCTTCCAATGGCTGAATACCGTAAGAATGAACAACATCGAACGCAGGGAGATCACGATCAGCCTGCTAGACGAAGAGCACAATCCCGTGATGGTGTGGAAAGTACGCGAAGCATGGCCTTGCAAGGTAGAAGGACCGTCGCTCAACTCTACAGGGAACGAGGTGGCCGTTGAATCCATCGAGTTATGCCATGAAGGCTTAACGATTGAAACTCCTTAACCTTCGCGGATCATGGCACTGTTCTATCCACCTACGGGTTTTCATTTCCTGGTCAGGTTCGAGGGACTACTCATAAAATATCCTGGTATCCCTGATGTAGGGTTCCAGGAAGTGACGGGGCTCTCGACCGAAATTGGCATAGAAGAGTATCGTGAAGGGGGTGAGAACCGGTATGCCCACAGGCTGCCTAACCCTGTGACTTACCAAAACCTGGCTATGAAAAGAGGGATGCTCATCGGTTCCCAGCTCATGCAGTGGTTTAAAGAGTCGGTAGAAGTATTTCAATTTGAAGCCAATGACATTACCGTGGTGCTACTAAACCCGGACCATATTCCTTTGCAAGCTTGGAATTTTATCAATGCCTGGCCTGTAAAGTGGTCCATAGAAGGACTTAATGCACAGGAGAACACGATCATGATCGAAAACATTGAATTTGCTTACCAGTATTACCGCAGGATCGATCCAACCTCCATATTCTAAATTAAAACACGATGTCAGTAGAAGTTAGGGAATTGATCATACGAACATCCGTGAATGCAGCCGAAGAAAAGACAACTGCAACTTCCGGGAAACAGCAAGCTACTCGAAAGGGGATATATGACGGCTTGGATAGCCTTTTGGAACTGATCAAAAATAAAAACGAGCGATAAATGAGTTTGACGGATATTTTTTCAGGATTGGGAGGGTTAGAAAAGCTTAAAATAACGGCCTTTAAAGACCTGGATTGGAACAGGCCCACTAAAACTTACGTGGTGATGTATAATCCCACTTCCTACAGTTCGGAGGTTAAGACCAAATGGATCCCCGAAGAAGGGGCTAGCCCGGATGGAAAAGAGCTTCAATTTAAGGGAAATACATCGGATACCGCATCGTTTGAATTCCTTTTCGACGCTACGGGCGCTTCGCCACCCGGCAACGATGAGCCCGGGAATGCCGCTAACCTGGCCTACCTGGGAGATGCTTTGAACAGGGATAAGATAAGCGGAACTGAGATCAGCGCCATTGATATCATCAATAAAGATAAGCATGTAGACAGGGCCATCAGGGAATTCATCGCCATGGCCAGTACTATCCAGGGACAGACCCATTCCGCGAATTACTTACAGATCAATTGGGGAGCCTACCAATTTAGGGGAGTGATGACAGGAGCTACCGTAAATTACAAGCTTTTCAATTCGGCAGGCCTGCCGATCAGGGCCACGGTAACCGCAAATTTCGAGGAATCGATATCCAGGGACGAGCAAGCTGCGGAAGCCGCCCGGGAATCACCTGATCTTACGCGGCAAAGGGTAGTGAAATCCAACGATACCCTACCCTTAATGGCCCAAAGTGTATACGATGACCCGCTGTTTTACCTAGAACTGGCCAAGGCGAACAAACTGACGAATTTTCGCAGGCTCAGGGCAGGTCAACGGCTTATACTGCCACCGGTCCAAAAGTAATGCAACATGAGTGTAGACAGAACAATACCCACCCAAGCTAATACGAATGTCGCCACCTTCAAAATATTGTCCAATGGTGAGCCGATCCCAGAAACCGTAGGGATAAGCTTGGTTACCGTAAGCAAGTGTGTCAATAAGATCCCTACCGCGCGACTTGTGTTATTTGACGGGGACGTAACCCAAGAAGATTTTGAGTTGAGCTCGGGAGAACTCTTCAAACCGGGGAACGAGATTGAGATCCAAATGGGCTATCAAAGTAATGAAGACATAGTCTTTAAAGGTATGATCATCAAGCAAGGGATCGAGATCATTACAGACCAGTCGTCCAAATTGGTGTTAGAATTAAAAGATCCGGGTGTGAAAATGACGGTAGGGCGGAAAAACCGGTATTTTGAGCCCGACAGCTTGGACAGTGATATCATTGAACAGATCCTTGGAGATTACCCGGACCTGGACAGCGAAGTAGAAGCCACCGAAGTAACCCACCAGGAAATGGTACAATACTTCTCCACGGACTGGGATTTTATACTGTCACGCGCGGAAGTGAACGGCAAGCTTGTATTCGTAGATGACGGGAAAGTGACCGTCAAAGCCCCCACTTTGGAGGGGGATCCCATTCTCAATCTCTTTTATGGGCATAACGTGTTTGAATTCGAGGCCGGCATGGATGCCCGCGATCAATATGCCGCCACCCTAGGGAGGTCATGGAATTTCATCACCCAGGAGGTAACCGAACTAGAAGGCAATGATCCCGGCTTGGATACCCATGGAAACTTGACTGCCAGTGAATTGGCAGACGTGGTCGGCCTCGGTGAGTGGGAACTCCAACATACCGGTCAATTGCCTGACCAAGAGCTACAGGCTTGGACAGACGCAAAGCTGATGCGCAGCAGGTTAGCTAAGATTAAAGGTAGGGTGAAGATCATTGGTTTTAGTGACATAAGACCGGGCGATGTGATCGAATTAGGAGGTTTCGGGGATCGTTTTAATGGGCAGGCCTTTGTTTCGGCCATTTTCCATGAATTTTCACCCGACAAAAAGTGGTATACACATATACAATTTGGCCTGGACCAGCAATGGTTTGCCCATAAATACGATGATATTTTAGAAAAACCGGCTTCCGGGCTTGTCCCTGCTCTCCGGGGAGTACACCAAGGGATAGTGACCAATATTCACGAAGACCCGGATGGTGAAGGGCGTATACAGGTACGCATCCCGATCATCCACCCGGAAGAAGAAGGGACCTGGGCCCGTATCACCACGCTAGACGCCGGGTTAGGAGACGATGACGGCCCAAGAGGGACCTTTTTCAATCCCGAGATCGGGGACGAAGTAGTCGTGGGTTTTTTTAACGATGACCCCAGGGACCCGGTAATCCTGGGGATGCTCCACAGCAGTACCAAGCCTGCCCCATACGAAGTTGCGGAAGATAATTTTGAAAAAGGTATTGTAACACGAGGACAGCTGAAAGTGACCTTTAATGACGACTTGAAGAGCATTACCATTGAAACACCCGGCGAGAATAAGATAGTGCTCAATGATGATGAAACCTCTATTTTGATGGAAGATCAAAATGGGAATAAAGTGCAAATGAATGGCGACGGGATAACCATAGAGAGCGCCAGTGATGTAAACATTAAAGCAACAGGCGATATGAACCTGGAAGGCGTCAACATCAACGCCGCCTCCTCGGCACAATTCAAGGCAGAGGGAGGCAGCGGGGTGGAACTATCTTCCAGCGCCCAGGCAGTGATCAAAGGAGGTATAGTGCAGATCAATTAGTGAAAAATAGGAAATAAGAAATCAGAAATAGGAAATCATGACTTGGCAGTGACCAACTGTTATTTAACAAAAGTTAACCACTTGTCCTGTGAAGCTTTAGCCTAATGGGATCAACCAATAAACAAATGCCAGCAGCAGCAAGAGTACTTGACACTACAAATCACGGGGGCACCATTGTGGGACCCGGGGAGCCTACGGTCCTGATCGGGGGGATGCCGGCTTGCGTGATGGGAGATAATCATGTGTGTTCATTACCTCCCAACACACACCAGCCTACAGCAAGCCCATTTCCTTTAGGGAGTACAACGGTCCTCATTGGAGGCAAGCCTGCCGTACGGGTGGGGGATGCCTGTATTTGTGGTGCATCTGCCGTGGTGGGAGAACCTACAGTAATTATAGGATAACATGGAAGAGAATAATTCATTTCTTGGACGAGGGTGGACTTTCCCAGTGACTTTCAAAGACGAAAGTTGTACCGTGGAAATGTCTGAAAATGAGAAGGATATAAAAGAAAGCCTGGTCATACTTCTCACCACTTCATTAGGCGAACGGGTGATGCGACCCGGGTACGGGGCTAACCTGGAAGACCTCCTTTTTGAATCTATCAATGTAACTACGGCTACCATGATCATCAACCGGTTAAAAAGAGCCATTTTATTCCATGAGCCACGGGTGAAGGTCCAGGACATCGATATGGTCCCCGATCATGTCAATGGGCGTATGGAGGTAACGGTGGAGTATACCATCATTGCCACCAATACCCGTACCAACCTAGTCTTTCCCTTTTACCTCAATGAAGGCACAAATGTTTAAATGATGAGTAAAAACTGTCGCCATAACAACTTACTCCAACGGGACGGCACTAGCCAGCAACAGCGGCTGCTACAGGCGCTGCTACCCGGGTACGTGGCCGTAGATGAGAGGAAAATAGAAGACTTAAAGACATTTGCGCTGGACTATGCCCGGCAGATCCAGTACTATGATCCCGGGAATAATGAAAAGGGAGATTGGCATTCTTTTTTTGATAAGCAATTGGACCTGGACCAGCGTACCGAACCCCATTATGCCTTATTCCTGGCCTTTCTCCAATTGTTTAAAATAGCCCAAGATGACCTGAACCAAATCACCCAAAGGCACCTGGATTTCTATTACCGGGAGGTACTTCAGCTTGAAGAAAAAGCCGCCGAACCGGACCAAGTATTTATCATTTTCAAACTGGCCAAACATGTCAACCAGCACCAGGTAGCAAAAGGTACACAGCTAAAAGCGGGCAAGGACGCATCGGGGAAAGACCTTATCTATGAGACCCGTGCGGATATCGTGGTGAATCCAGCTACCGTAGAAGAACTAAAAGCTGTATTCAAAAGTCCCAATAGTCGGCTGTATGCTTCGCCAAAAGCCAATTCTGCTGATGGAGAAGGTGCAGAGATAGAGACCGTCACCATGAGTTGGAAAACGTTTGGCAAGCCTGCGAGTGACCCGGTCGACAGGACGCAAGCAGAGATAGGATTTGCCTTCGCCTCCCCGGTTTTGTTCCTCGCAGAAGGAGATAGGGAGATCACACTCACCCTTTCATTAAAAGAAATGCCGGGCATTGCTGCGCTTTTGACTGGGCTAGACCTGCAAAATGCATTCCGGGTACGGTTCAGTGGAGAAGAAGAATGGATTGAACCCTTGATGGAAGAGAGCGAGGTAGTGGCAGGAACAGAAGTGCCTCCCGCGGTAGAAGAGAGGGTATTGGATTTCCTGAATAGTGCTACCACATGGGTGGATATCGCAGGCATCGAATCCCAGTATGGTCCTATCTATGATGATCCGGCCCATGGATATGGCGACCAGTATCAAGACTACGACATTGGCGAAACCACTGCGAACGAGATTTTGGCCGAGCGCAGCCGGCTAGGCGCGGCGGGGTTCACTTCGTTGGCACAAGTCAGAAGCGTTCGTGGGGTTGGCGAAGATAAGATCAACGACCTGGTCTACTCCTTTCGTGATCCCGCCAATAGTACTATTGTGGATATCCCGAACCGTCAAATCATCATAAAAAGAACGATCACCAAAGCACAGGAGGCCATTGTAGCGTACAATAAAGAAGCCTTAATAGATCCGTTTAAGACCTCGTGGCCGGTGGTAAAAATCACCCTGGATACGGCACAGGATCCTTATGTTTACAATATCCTATCCCAGCTCAAAATAGACAGGACGCAAATTATGGTGAATGTCTGCGAGGTAAAGGAGCTGGTGATCCAAAATGACCAATCCCTATTGGATGCAGGCAGTGACTTTCAGCCTTTTGGTATACGGCCGGTGATCGGTTCTAACTTTTATGTAGGGAGCCGCGAGGTTTTCAGCAAGCGCCTGGATAAACTTAAGATAAATGTACTTTGGCACGGCTTGCCGGAAGAAAGCACAGGTTTTGAAGGCTATTACCAAGATTATATTGGGGACACACGTGATAACGAGTCCTTTAGAGCCAACCTCTATATTTTGGATAAAAAAGCCTGGGTGGATTTGGAAACAGGACCTGGGGCAGGAGAGTCCAGGTATTTGTTTGGAAATGCTAACGGAACGGCGCTTAGTCCTACACACTGTATCGCGGTAGAAAACGTTACGGACCTGGAAAGTGTAGAAAGAGATGAAAAATTAGAGGAATTTGACAGCTACGATACCTACTCAAAAAAAGGATTCGTAAAACTTGAGTTGACAGGAGCTGATTTTGGGCATAAAGACTTCCAAGAGTCCTTTACCACACAAGTCTTGGCAAAAGTGGATGATCCTGATGATGCTACTATAACGTTGCCTAATGAGCCTTATACCCCACAGATCAAAGAAATTTATATTAACTATCGATCTTCGGTAGAGCTTGACTTATTAGCCGGGGTGCCCGCGCGGGATTATGATGATCGCATAGAGCAATTCTTCCAGGTAGGGGCTTTTGGGGTTACAGAACCTGTGACCCTTGAGCTCACAACAGGGGACTTAGACATCCCTCTTTTCCACCAGTATATTAACGAAGGTGAGCTTTACATCGGTCTTGCCGATTTTACGCCGGGTCAGAATATCTCGCTTTTATTCCAGGTCGCAGAGGGTAGTGCAGATCCTGACCTGGGGCAACAGCCTTTGGTTTGGAGCTATTTGGCTAGTAATGAGTGGGTGGATTTCGATAAATTTGATATCCTTTCTGACGGAACTACGGGCCTGCTGAGCTCCGGCATTGTTCGCCTGGCCATCCCAAAAAATGCTACGAAAAACAATACGCTGCTCCCGGCCGGCCTTCACTGGATACGGGTGGCGGTAGCCCGTGATTCGGATGCTGTTCCGAGCCTCGTGGATGTGCAAACCCAGGCAGTGACCGCCGTTTTTAAAGATAGGGATAATGATCCTAACCACCTCCGGCAAGCTTTACCGGAAGGAACCATCAGCAAGCTGAAGGTAGCGGACTCCTCCATTAATAGCCTCACCCAGCCTTTTGCCTCCTTCGGGGGGAAGGTGACGGAACAGAGCAATGCATTTTACACCCGTGTCAGTGAAAGGCTGCGTCATAAGAACAGGGCGATCACCTTGTGGGATTATGAGCGCTTGGTATTAGAGCAGTTTGCCTCTGCCTACAAGGTGAAATGCCTAAATCATACACGGTACACAGGTAGCCTTACCGGCTATTCTGAAATCGCCCCGGGACATGTCACCTTGGTGGTCATTTCCAATGTGAGGAATAAAAATGCCATAGACCCGCTACGTCCCAAGACTAGCTTAGCCACATTGGTGAACATCCACGACTTCTTGGTAAAGCTCAACCCAGCCTGCATTGAACTGCATGTGAAAAACCCGATCTACGAAGAAATACAGGTTAAAACCAATGTGAAATTTTACATCGGCTTCGACAATGGTTTCTACACGAAGCAATTAGAAGATGATATTAAGGCATTCTTGTCTCCTTGGGCTTTTGAAGGCACGCCTGACCTGGTGTTTGGTGGAAGGGTCCACAAGTCTATCATTTTGAATTACATCGAAGAATTGCCTTACGTGGATTACGTCACCTGCTTTGAAATGTACCACATCGTTAAAAACCCAAGTACGGACGCGATCATTTCAATAAACTCGGTAGACGAGGCCGTAGCCACTACTGCCGTGTCCATACTGGGCTCGGTGGGTCAAGTGGGAAATTATGGTGATCATGTGATCACAGCCCTGGAAACCGACGATTGTGAATGCGAAGACAACGAGATATTGCCTACGGCCTCTATAGCTTCTGCGGACGACTGTCCTTGTGACGAAGACCAAATGTTTGATATGTAACCTATGTTTTGACCATGGACGAATCCTTGACCCTATCCAAAGAAGCCCCACCTCAAAAGAGCATGAACTATAGCCTGCTTAGGGAAGAGGGCCTGAAATACATACAAAAGGTGGCCGGTAAGGTCTGGACGGATTATAACACGCACGATCCCGGCATTACCATATTAGAAATATTATGCTATGCCCTGACCGACCTGGGGTACAGGACTTCTTACGAAGTACAGGACATTATTGCCCAAGATCCGAACGAGCCAGCTACCAAGGATATCGCCAATTTTTTCACTGCCGGCCAGGTGCTAACCAATGGTCCTGTCACCAAGAACGATTACCGGAAGCTGATGATAGATGTTGAGGTCCATAACCCGGGTGATACGGGATGTGAATATGCAGGGGTTAAAAATGCGTGGATCGAAAAGGCGCCAGGACAAGAAGTAGATGTTTATGTAGACCGGCAAGAAAGCCGGCTGGCTTACGACCCGGCAGTATCGGGGCAGCTCCCCTTGGATCTTAAAATATTACATAATGTCCTGCTGGAATTTGACAAGTGTGATCGCTATGGAGACCTGAACGAGAATAAGATCGTTAAGGATTTCACCCTTTTGGAGCACACACCGGAACCGGAACTGGAGGGATTGGTAGCCCGTGTCGACGTGGAATTCCCGCGCTGGGATAATATGGCGATGGATTGGGAAGAAGACTCATCCATAAGGGCCGGGATCATTGGTGTGGAGATTGTCTTTATCAACCTGGGGGATAACTATTCCATTACATCTTCACTTTCTCCGGGTAGGGAAGTAGTGTTGGAAGGCACCAAAACCACGGCTTCCGGCCTGGAACCGATCGATGGGCTGGACGAGATCATACTCAAGATCAACCAATTCATTTACGATGGCGAGGAGAGCCTAATGGCTTTTTACAAAGGGAAGGTCAGCAAGATCAACGAGATCGTTGGAAAAGTAAAAGCCACGCTACACGCCCATCGGAACCTTTGTGAAGATTTCTTTCAATTCAATGCCCTTCGTATTGAAGAGATCCTCCTTTGTGCGGATATAGAGCTAGAACTTGATACGGATGTAGAACAGGCCCAAGCACAGATCTACCACGAGATTGCAAAATTCTTGTCCCCCACGGTGTATTTTTATTCATTGGATGAAATGTTCACCCGGTGCTATGAGCAGGATCAGTACGATATAATTTCCATCAATACCGCCGATCGAGTGTTCACCATCCATGCCTCCTTTGCAGAACCCCCCGAGCCGGACAGTATTATAACCATTACTGGATCCAATAACAACGATGGCCGGTACACGATAAGCGCCGTAAAAACGGATGAGTTAAACGAAGGGCATACTGATATCCAGGTGAAAGAAGCCATCCCTTCAGACATCGTAGGGGAAGGCGAAAAACTGACCCTAGGTGATGTGCAAAATGTCAAGTGCATCCCTACCGAAAAAGTATTTGAAGGGCCTAAACCCAGGCACGGTTTTATCGATAACAAAGAACTCGAACAGGCAGACCGTAAAAAAGTGATCCACGTTTCAGACCTGGTACAGATCATTATGGACGTGGAGGGGGTGCTCGCCGTAAAAAACATTCAAATAGCCAACGTACCCCAAGGCAATGACGGATCTATACCTTCAAAAAGTGTAAAATGGTGCTTGTCCTTGGCGTTTGATCAAAATTATGTGCCGCGCCTGAATACGGATGATTCCAGGGTCACTTTTTATAAAGACCAACTGCCCTTCAAGGCAAAGCAGCTAGAGGTGGATGCCCTCTTAGAAGAACTGGGGGATGCAGAGAGACCCCAGAAAATAAGATACCCGGTCATGGACCTTAAACCGCCAAGGGGAGAGTATAAAGACATCGAAGATTACTACAGCATTCAAAACGAATTTCCCCTGGTATACGGTATCGGCGAAGAAGGTTTGCCCCCGGCCGGTGCCAATAAGCCAAGCCAGGCCCAAGCGAGGCAATTAAAAGGATTCTTGATGTTCTTTGACCAGTTACTGGCCAACTACCTCTCCCAGTTGGCCCATGTCAAAGACCTTTTCTCCATGAACGCTGAAAAAGACCCGTTCGGTGATTTTATGATCGGCCGAACGTATTACACACAGCCTTTATTCGACATTGTACCCGACGTGGACCCCCTGTATACCGATAGATCAGGACACGAGGTAGCGCTGAACGACATCGCCGAAAGCACCGAGCTTTTTGGCAAAAGGCGCAATAAGTTCCTAGATCATCTTATGGCCCGCTTTGCAGAACAATTCACGGATTATGCTCTCTTGACCTATCGGCTGTCGGGCCCAAAAGCGCCCACAGAACTTATCGAAGATAAGCTGGCTTTTCTTAACCGGTATCCCATGATCAGCGCCCGCAGGGGTGAAGGGCTGGATTATAAAGATCCGTGCCACCTTTGGCATATAAACAATGTATCCGGGCTGGAAAGAAGGGCAAGCCTGCTGCTGGGCATAGAAGAAAGGAAACCTAGTACGTTACAATTCAACCCGCGCTTCAAGGTCATAGGAACCGAACCGAACCTGGCCTTCACCATCGAAAATGATGTGCCGGGGGACATCCTGGAAAGTGTGGAAAGCTACACCTCAACAGGCCAGGTAAAAGAGGTACTTGAAAAGGTGGTTCTCAATGGGGTGTTTAAAGAAAAATATACCATTAAGTCGGATAATGATGTCGACTATTACATCGAACTAGTTTGTGATGACCAAGTGCTGGCGCAAAGCGTCAAGAAGGATTTTACAAGTGTGGAAGTAGGAGGTGATGCCGACCTGGCCATAGATGAAATGGTAGAGCTGCTTAGCAAAGAATTTTTCGAAAATCCACAGTCAAACCGGCATAACTTGGCTTGCCCGCTGCTGAACTACTTCGACTATTCCATTTCTATCGATATGCAGGCTAACCCGCCTAGCTACACGATAGACTACGAATTGTTTGAACAGCCCTTTACCTTCCTGCCGGGCGACCGGGTCCTGGCCGGCTCCTCTACCGGGGAAGGAGACCCCAAGAGGCAAGCAAATATTTTGAACATCGACACTGGGAACAGCACTTTTACAGTGCAAGGGAATGTGCTGGAGAACCTAGTGAACGATGACTTTGTGGTGGTAGACCAGTCGGGAGGCAGTGATGGGGCCTATACCATCTCCTCGTTTTCATTAAATGGTGATGATACGGACATCACGGTCGATGAAACCATCCCTTCCGATGCTGCCCCCTTGGGAATATTACGCTACAACCAGGTCACCGAATCCGAAATGAACGACCTGGCAGAGAGTAAAGTCGAAGAAGTACTTTGGAAAGTAGTAGCTAATGGAGTCAAAGAGCAGAACTACTCCTTTGACCCAGCCGTGCCGCCCTATACATCACCCTATAGGTTTATCATCAGTGGCTTGGGCGCCGAGCTGTTGGGAGAAAGTGAGGCCTTTGACTTTAATACCGGGCTGGCCAATGAAATAGCCAATACATCCCCTGCTAATGCCGAGGTGACGGGTTCTGTTGCCAATGATGGGGAATACAATATAGTTTCAGCTTCCGCAGACGGTCCTAATATCCAGGTAGAGGTAGACCCCGCCCCATCTTCCACTACGGCCGGCGGCGAGCTGTCCATTTCCGGGTCTTTTGCCCTAAAGGTGATTGACCAAACCGGGCAGACTTTTACGGTTGAGGGAGACCTTACTTCGAGATTATCAACCGGGATGCCAGTGGCGATTACCGGGTCGGCTAGTAATGATGGCCAGTACACGATCTTGACCCTTACCTTCGATGGAGTAGATACGATCATCACCGTCCGGGAAGACATCCCCTCGGACGTAGTGGAAGGTGAGCTTACCTATACAAAAAGCTTTCCCATTACCCGGGTCACAGGCACTGTATTTACCATAAAAGGAGGAGCTGACGACCAGGCAGTGCAAGACATGGTCCAATTTTTCCAATCCACTTTCTTTGATCACGAGGGTATGCACCTGGTAGAGCATATTTTGCTTAGGCCAAAAGTGAACGAGCCCCTGTTTGTAGATGCCGTGGAGGATACCCTGGATGAAACCTTGGCTGGCAATGGTACCCTTAGCTTTACAAAAAGTTATCCTTTACTATCCGCGGATAGCGCCACTCAAACTTTTGTCATCGCAGGAGATATTACCGCTGATCTTACCAATGGTATGACCGTCAGCATTCGAGATACCATACTACTCAACGGGGATTATATGATTTCCTCTTTTGCCTTTAACTCACCCAATACCGAAGTAGTGGTCGCAGGAACCTTAGGCACCGATATCCCGGGACCCGTGGAAGGAGCTACCTTATCCTACACCACACAGGAGTTGATAACCAGTGTTGTAGCTATCGATCAAAAGATCATTATCAATGGAAACATAGCTTCATCCTTGGATCATGAAGGAATATTGGAGATCAGCGGATCGGACGGTACTACCAATGATGGACGTTACCTGGCGCTGGGCGCCGAGGATGTGGCGGGTACTACGGAGATCATCATTGATAAAGTAGAGAGGCTGGTACAAGACAGGCTGCTTTCCATTAACCTGGACGAAGCCTGCGAATGCGCGCTGGAAGACCCTTATACCTGCATTGCCCACGTGATCCTGCCGTATTGGCCCGGCCGGTTCATCAACAACGATTTTAGGAGATTTTTGGAAAAGACCCTACGACTAGAGGCCCCGGCGCATGTATTCCTTAACATCTGCTGGGTGAGCTGTAGTCAAATGACTGAATTCGAACTAAAATACAAAGCTTGGCTCATAGAAAATGCCAGGCAGTCCATAGATAAAGTAAAAACATCAACTGCCCTGGGCGAATTGATAGCATGCCTTGAGCGATCCAGGAACGTCTACCCCGTAGGCACGTTGCACGACTGCGACGAAGACGAGAACCTGGAAAACTCTATCATCTTAGGCAATTCCGCATTGGGTGAAATTTAAAAAAACAGCAAAGATATGAGCACGATTATCAATACTTACCCGGTTTTCGAAAGCAGCCAGGTACTGACCAGCGCCCAGCTCAACCAACTTGTAGCCTACCTGGACCAGCAGAATAGGCTCACACGGGTCAAACTGGTAGGCATGGGCATCGTTTGCGGCCTTGAGCTTTCCTACGACGAAGACAACACAAGGGTGACCATATCGAAAGGGACGGCCATCACTTCCGAAGGCTTTCTTATTACCCTTGGAGAGTGCGAAACTTCTTATTACCGGCCATATTCACTACCGGAGGGAGTGGAATATAAGCCTTTTGGTGATCCTGTACAGGACATCACGCTTTACGAATTGCTGAGAGAAATGCCCGAAGACAGTACCGGGGTGGAATTACTAAATGAACCAGCGGGTTTTTTGGATGATAAATTTGTATTGCTCTTCCTGGAATGTTTTGATAACGACCTCCGGTCGTGCCTGGGCCAGTCTTGTGATGACCTGGGAATGGATCGGATCTTCACGGTCCGTAAATTATTGGTCAGCCAAGCAGACCTGGACGTTGTGCTGACACGATCGGGTAATGTAGGTGGATTATACCCGGACAAATTCAACCTCCCGCACCTAGTCATGCCACGGGCCCTGTTCGACCCGGCGCAACCTCATAGTCAAGATTACAATGCGTTTTCTGAGCATTACAGGAGTACCTTCCAGGACAGCATATACCCGGCGCTGTTTGGTGATCTCTCCAATCCCGGGGCGCTGTCCGAGACTTATTCCATTTATGAACCCCTCCTAGGGCCCATCTATGGATTTGCTAACCCCTTTGAGACTACAACCGTAACGGCACTAAAAAATGACTGGCGAGCTTTTTTTGAAGGCACCTCTAGTCCCGGGCCGCAATACCTAGGCATGCAGTATTTCTATGATTTTTTAAAGGATCTTATCCTTGCCTATGATGAATTCAGGGAATGGGCCTTCGATCTCATGGCAGAATGCTGCCCGGATATGTCACTTTTCCCTAAACATGTAATGTTAGGAAGGGCCAATACCCCTTTGGAAACCGAAGAGGAGGCACAGACCTATCGCCATCGTTTTGCCCAACCCCCGGTGTACAATCAACAAAAACATCGACTGGAAAAAACGATCGCTTTGCACAAACGCCTGGTATTGATGGTGGAAAAATTCAACCTCGACTTAGTCAACAATCCCGGCGGACAAGAGTCCGTATCCCTAAAGATCACCCCGAGCTGTGAGAAAAAAACGGCGCTTAGCGACCGGTCCATTCCTTATTACTACCGGTCAAAAGAAGAATCCCTTATTGTAGGTGCAGGCACGCTCGAATACTACTGGAGTCCAGGTAACTCACGGATGACACGACCGCCTGCCCAACCCTTGGTGGTAAGCTATGAAAACCAGCTAAGTGATCAGTCCAATATAGGCTCCAATTTTGAAACCCCGCTATATTATGACCTGGACGATTTCCCGTTTTTAAGAATTGAAGGACATATCGGGATGGACTTCCAAAATGTGGCCAGTACAATACAAAACCGGGTAGAGCAATTCAACTTGCCATTTGATACGGTCGCACTCCAGTTGGACCCGGATGCGGGTACGGTGCAGGTTGATTATAGTTGTGGTTTTGAAGATTTACAGGAAGACTACTTTATCCATAGAAATGCCTTTTATACCACCGTGCGGCACCTTGTGAAGCTCTATAATGACAACCCGGACCGTATTCCCGGGGAAGGTACCCTTGATCCCGACACGATCTTGTCAATCCCAGAACAACTTGAAAGCGTACTGCCGCCATGTGTCGAGGACTTTGATTTCGAAGCTTTCCGCGAGGCGTATAGGATCGTCTTACAGTTTGTGATCGAATTTGTGCTCATCATGGAAATACCGGTCAATGGGGTGGTACCTGCTTTGGCCCCACTCGCTTATAAACTCCTGGACTTGTCATTTTATACAAGATTTTACCAGGTCTTTTATGCCTTTAGGCGGAGGGAATTCTATTTGCAACGGGAGACCCAGGTGTTTTCCAGGTATCTCCAAAAGCACCCGGGTGTAGAACACCAAGGAGGAGTATACAAAGGCGGTACGTTTATCTTGGTATATGACACAAGTGATGAAGGTCAAATAATTGCCGATTTCAACCTGCCTTACCTGTGCTGTAGCACGGATCGTTGTATACCCTCTTGCGATGAAGATTTTGCTCTTGATCTTCCTCCTTTCGCTCGTCCGGATTATGCCATTACTATGGAAGGCGTACCCGTGGATATTAACGTGATCATCAACGATTTTGGATTACAAGGAGGAAACTATAGCATAGACATCGTCGATAACACTACAGCCAATGGCGGTCAAATTGAGCTAGATGAACAAACAGGACTTATAAGATATACCCCGGCAGAAGGTTTTACCGGTGTAGACACCTTCCAATACCAATTGGAGGACCAAGATACGAGTGAAACAGATTTAGGTCTTGTTACAGTATTAGTAAAAGAGCCGGGAACTAGTGATGGATGCTACAGCCGGGCCGTATTAGAGTGCTGGGGGTTAGAAAGAGTGGATGATACCCTTAGGGGCAGGGAAATAGACATTTCTAACCTTACCGTAGACCAGCGGTATGATGCTTTACTGCAAAGCTTAGCCTCTAGCAGGGGTTTTACGATCGATGAGATCCGGTTTAACGTGTTAGAGGATCCCGGTAGTAGGAGAGATCTTTTGAACTGCTTGGGGATTCCAATTGATGCTAGTACTACTTATGAGCAGTTGGAGCAGTTGATCGTTAGCTATCAAAATACGAATTGCGGAGGGGATGGAAGTAGCTGCTACAGTCGAGCCGTATTAGAGTGCTGGGGGTTAGAAAGAGTGGATGATACCCTTAGGGGCAGGGAAATAGACATTTCTGACCTTACCGAAGACCAGCTGTATGATGCTTTGCTTCAAAGCTTAGCCTCTAGCAGGGGTTTTACGATCGATGAGATCCGGTTTAACGTGTTAGAGGATTCCGGTAGTAGGAGAGATCTTTTGAACTGCTTGGGGATTCCAATTGATGCCAGCACTACTTATGAGCAGTTGGAGGAGTTGATCCTTAATTACCAAAATGCAAATTGTGGAGGTGGAGGAAGTAGTTGCTATAGTCGAGCCGTATTAGAGTGCTGGGGATTAGAAAGAGTGGAGGATACCCTTGGGAATAGGGAAATAGACATTTCTGACCTTACCGAAGACCAGCTGTATGATGCTTTACTTCAAAGCTTAGCCTCTAGCAGGGGTTTTACGATCGATGAGATCCGGTCTAACGTGTTAGAGGACCCCGGTAGTAGGAGAGATCTTTTGAACTGTTTAGAGATTCCAATTGATGCCAGCACTACTTATGAGCAGTTGGAGGAGTTGATCATCAATTATCAAAATGAAAACTGTGGCCGTGTGGGCAGCAGCTCGAATACTATCACTGTTACCCGTGAAGTACTTACTGAAAATGACGTGCAGGGCGTGCTTGCCATGCGTAATATTTCCTTCCTGCCAGGCGCTAGTGCACAGGACAAACTAGGCTTACTTCAGGGGTCGCCCAGGGGGATGAATTTTACAGCGGATGAGATCATAAGTATGGGAAAACCCACGATCACCAAAATTATGAGTGAAAGCGGGATAGCCTTTAACACCCGGGATACAAAACAGCAGTTGTTAGACAAACTCTTTTCGACTCGCTAATGCCTATGTCGCATGTGATATACCGGCAGATCCTCGATATCTCCTTTTCTTCCAGGGAGGAAGCTTTGCGCGCGCAGGACGAGATCAGCCGTGTGTATCGACATGACCTGCTGCCTTTGATCAACGAGATATTTGACGATCTTATGGAAGAAGGAGAATCCATAAGAATAGAGAGCCTGGAATTAGACCTTGGGCCTATTCCTGCGGGGGAGCTTAGGGAGGAACTCGTAAAAAGGATCAAGAAAAAGCTGGAAGATGAATTCTTAAAAAAAATACAAAATGCACGAAAGGTTCCGTCCCAAGAGGATAGCTTGCTAGAGGCAATAGAATACGGGCTCCGCGATGAGGTGACCATGCGCTCTGCCCGCCTGTCAGATGCAGAACTGTTTATCTATTTTATAAAAACAGGGCGTCTGCCCTGGTGGGCAAGGAAGAGCAAATTCAAGTCTTTACAAGAGCTCGCCCTTAAGTTGATCAAAGATCAGCCGGACGTACTCCGAATTCTACTAAAACAACAGCTTGCCAACCCAAACTATTCTACGAGATTAGTCCACCAACTTCCTGACCACGTACTAGGACAATTGCTCAGCTTGCAACAAAAAGGGGCAGGGGATGGGGTGTTAAAACTGCACACCGATCTTTATGCGATCCACCAGCATCGCCCGCTGGCTTCCTGGAATTTTTCAAATTTCAGGCTATTCCTATGGCGTTCTGCCTTTGATCATTGGTTTTTCAATCGTGATCACACCAGTCCTGGCTATACGTTTGCAAGCAAAAAGGGCACCGCGATAGCTAAAGAACTTGACCTCCCCTCTTCCCGGCTTTTGATCAGCTATATGTCTTACCTGGTCCAAAAGCTGGTAGGTCCAAGTGGCGCTGCGGTGAATAGAAAAAGCGACTTACTCCGGGGCATGCGTCAAGCCGTAGCCGAGCTGGAAAAACGTCAGCATGTTTTCAAAACGGTCCTATTGAAAGAATTATTGGTTTTATTAAGCACTGCGAAACCCCCTGGTAAAGATGACGGTAATAAAGAGAGAACATCTTTAAAACCTGCCAGTGACAGCCAGCAAATAACGTCATCCCAAACGCATTCCCCCTCGGAGGCTGATCCAAAAAGACACTCACCGGCCCGGGGAAGGATACTCGACGATGAAACCTTTGATATTCACAATGCCGGCCTCGTTCTCTTAAGCCCTTTTTTGAATACCTTCTTTGAAGCCTTAGGGCTGGTACAAGACAAAGCATTTATCACTCCCGATGCCGCACAGCGAGCTGCGCTTTTACTGGAATACGCGGCTACAAGAAACACGGAGGTGCCCGAATACGATTTGATCCTAAATAAACTCTTGTGTGGTATTGACATCGAGGAGCCTTTGCCTAACCATATTGACTTGGGGGAAGTGGAAATAGAGGAAGTAGGGAACCTATTAGGGTCCGTCGTAACCCATTGGACCGCTTTAAAAGCCACTTCCCAGGAGGGGTTAAGGAAAACTTTCTTGATGAAAGACGGGATATTAAGCCAAGAGGCGCAAGGCTGGCGCCTGAAAATAGAACGATCATCAGTGGATATCCTAGTCGATAGGCTCCCATGGAGCATATCCATGATCAAGCTACCCTGGTGCAAAGAAATATTGAACGTAGAATGGTAGAGCAGATCGACGATAACGCCCGTGACATTCACAAAGAGCTGGACTGGCTTAAAGAGATATTAAAAACACGATCGGCGATCAATAGCAAAGGATCGACACCTTATCCCGATGTACTGGATATCTCGCCACCACACTTTAATGGCAGCGCTTCACAATATGCCCAGTTTGTAAAAAAGAATGAGCTGAATGCCGTAGACCGGTTTTTACTGATCTTAGCGGCCGTGCCCCATATCAAGCCGGAATTGCTGGACATGTTCCTGGCGCGAAACCAGGTCACTCAACAGATCTATACAGAATTTGGAGGGAAGAAGGGGAAGCATCACAATGGCTTTATACCGACGGGAGAAACTGTCATGTTCATCCTGGCCGGCACGGATCTTCAAAAAAGATTTAAGCTTAGCCAAGTCTTTGGTCGCGATTGCTTTTTGATAAAAGAAAATATTCTCAAGCTTTCCCAAGTGGACCAAGATGAACCTTTTTTAAGTGGTGCCTTGACCATTTCAAGGGAGGTGTTGGACCTGTTCACCCTGGGAGTAGCGCGAAAGCCGATGTTCAGCAACGAATTTCCGGCCCAATTGCTCACGACCAAAATGGATTGGGAGGACCTTGTACTTACCCACAATACGTTAGTACAGCTTTCCGAAATAGAAACATGGCTGGCCCACCAGGATACCTTAATGAATGACTGGGGCATGGACAAAAAGCTGAAACCGGGGTACAAGGTATTGTTTTACGGCCCCCCGGGAACAGGGAAAACACTCACGGCCAGCTTGATCGGGAAGAAAATGGGCATCGACGTATACCGTATCGACTTGTCCCGGCTGGTTTCCAAATACATTGGGGAAACTGAAAAAAACCTCTCTAAAGTGTTCGATCGTGCCGAAAATAAGAACTGGATCTTATTTTTTGATGAGGCAGACGCCTTGTTTGGAAAACGTACAAGTGTGTCAGATGCACACGACCGTTATGCTAACCAGGAGGTGTCCTACCTTTTACAGCGTATCGAGGATTACAATGGCTTGGTCATCCTAGCCTCTAACCTAAAAAACAACCTGGACGATGCCTTTATGCGCCGTTTCCAATCGACCATCCATTTCCAAATGCCTAAAGCGGGGGATCGCCTGCGCCTTTGGCAAAAGAGTTATCCTGCAAAGGTACAGTTAGAAGAGCGCGTCCACCTAGATCAAATAGCGAGCAAGTACGAACTGGCCGGCGGGTCCATCATTAACGTGGTGCAACACAGCGCTTTGATGGCACTGGCTCGCGGTCATAATATTATATACTACCAAGACATAATTGAAGGGATACGAAGGGAGTTCCACAAAGCCGGAAGGACCCTTTGATCGAAAACAGCAGGCTTATGAGACGTAGAATATACAGGAAAAAAAGAGAAAATGAAGCGCCTTCAGCCCTGGCTCTGGGAAACCGAACAGTACAGGCCAAGCTAGAAATAGGGCAGCCCAACGATAAATATGAAAAAGAGGCCGATGCTGTAGCGGACCGGGTCACGAAGATGCCTAATCACAGCCTAGGAGGCCCTGTAAGTCCTATTTTTTCAAATAGTGGCATCCAAATGAAGTGTGCGGCATGCGAAAAAGAAGAAAGTGTACAAAGAATGGCTGCCGAAGAGGAGGAAAAAGTCCAGATGCAAGTGGAAGAAGAGGAAGAGCAGGTGCAGATGAAGGCAGAAGAGGAAGAAGATAAGATACAAATGCAGCCGGAGGAAGAAGAGGAAAAAGTGCAAATGAAACCAGCGGTTCAAAGGTCAGGGGATGGGACTATGCATGCTTCTCCGGCTTTTGTGGGAAAGCTTCGCGGTCGGCAAGGCTTGGGACAGGCCTTACCTAACCCGGTCAGCAGGGAGCTTAGCCATAAAATTGGCGCCGACTTTAGTCATGTCCATATCCATACTGATAGTCATGCCATACAAATGAACCAGGAGCTAGGCGCACAGGCGTTTACCCATGGTAGTGATATTTATTTCAATAAAGGGAAATACGACCCGGGGAGTTCTGAAGGGAAGCATTTGCTGGCGCATGAGTTGACGCATGTTATCCAGCAGGGCGCTAGTATCCAAAGAAGTTGTCATGACGGTAATTGTGATTCTTGTGCCGGTGGGGTAAAAGACTTTTGGGTCACCTTTTATTTTAGAGTGCCGGCTACGCGAAGCGTGATGTCTGCCTTGCGAACCATGATCCGCGAGGCCAAAACGATCCTAGCGGATTGCTGCTTAAACCTAAAGGCAGACTTCAATTGGGACCTGCTGGGTGGGGATCGGGATGTAGATCCCTACACTATGAATCCCGATGGAACATGGAGCTATAATGCGTCGGTGACGGATGTAGGAGAATCAACCTCGTTCTCATCGGCTCGGGGAGTACCTGTTTTGGTGGTGGACAATGTTCAAAAAACAGGTGGAGGCATCACCGTCGGATCGTCATTCGATGCTTCCTATACCGGTGTGGAATACTTTGTTCTCGCCGTAAATCAAATTAATTCTAATCCAAATTGTAATCACTTAGCACATGAATTATGGCATGTAGGAAGCAACAGGGGGAGACATAATGCAGCGCTGGATGGATCATTGGCCGCATGCACCGGGAATGACGTATCCGCCAATTATTGCTCCGGGTTACGGGCCATGGTGTAGATCATTAAAGTGCAACGGATTAATGGAATCAATAAAACAAACGCATAACCGTGATGATTGACCCATGACAACGGCTGTAAAAAATCAAGAAAAAAAGAACGCAAGTCACGGTCATGGGTGGGCCTTTAGTTCGTTTATTCAACCTAAATTAAAAATAGGACGCCCCGGTGATCCTTATGAAAAAGAAGCAGACGCTGTTGCCGATAAAGTAATGATGATGCCCTCCCTTGGTATGCCTGCTGCTCCTGCGGTGGAAGAGGTTGTTACTCCTACCATGCAAATGAGTCCCAGTTTTGACCCTGCGGGTATTCAAATGAAATGCGAGGAATGTGAAGAAGAAAGTATACAAATGACTCCAATAGGCGCTACCCTCATGATGATGGCCGGTACAGGGGAGGAAGACGATGCCATCCAAATGAAGTGCCAGCAATGTGAAGAGGAAGAAAGACTCCAAATGAAATGTGGGCAGTGTGAAGAGGAAGAAAAGTTACAGATGGAGTGTGATCAATGCAAAAAAGACGATTACCTCCAGCCAAGTGCGGTGCTGGGTAGCGGAGGCGAGGCTTCGCCAGGGCTTACACAAAAGCTAAGAAGCACACAGGGGCAAGGAAATGTATTGCCGGGTAATTTTCAAAAGGAGATAAGCCGAAAGATGGGTTCCGATTTTTCGGAAGTAAAAGTTCATACTGATACGGCTTCAAAGGAGATGAACCGGCAGTTGGGCTCGAGGGCTTTTACCTATGGGAATGATATTTACTTTAATTCAGGGGAGTATGATCCATATTCATACCAGGGCCGACACCTACTCGCCCATGAGCTGACACACGTAGTCCAGCAGGGGGCTGCCCCGGGCTTGCAAGATCCTGGGGGGATAAGGATGTCAAAACCCGGTGAAAGCCTACAGCGATATTCTTGGGATGAATTCGTAGAAGACATTGGGGATGGGATAGGTGCACTATCCGGGGCAGCCAAGCAGGTATGGGATGTGGCCCATCAAATTGCTTCGGCGCTGGGAGTTTCTATTTCTGTTTCCGGGACTCGTCTTAGCATTTCAGTACCGTCCGTCCAAGACGTATGTCCCATCCTGCCCCTAAGATTCAACTTGCCCGAGATAGGGGCAGATATTCCGTTTGCACTCGCCGGTACTCCCTTAGGGCCAAATGTAGCAGCGTATGGCATGGTGGGCCTTCATGTAGGACTTACCCCGGAAATCTCCCTGCAGGTAGGGCCTTGTCATTTCTCCGGTGGACGCATAACGGCAGACTTGTCCACGGCCAGCTTTTCCGCCTCTGGCGGGGGGTCCGCAACATTAGCGATAGGCCTGGGGGCCGAGCTAAGAGTAGGCCTGCGAGGAGAGGTAGGTCTAGTCATTATTATCCCGGCAGGACCTTTTCCCATACCCATACAAATACCTGTTGCAGGTATTGAAGCGGGACTAGCGGGCTTTGGTCGGGCAACTGCCTCCAATAGCTTCACCGCTTCGGGGAGTATGAGCTATTCTAGCGGCACATTTACTTTTAGCGGTCATTCGAGTAGCACCTTAGGATTGGGAATAGATTACGGGCTAGCCGGGTACGGGGGTATTGATCTCTTGGGGCAGAACCTTTGCACCATATACTGGCCATTTTTAATGGATCATATCGATTCGACTATGTCACTGGAACAGGACCTGGATGTTGTGATCAACCGCAGCGGTATCTCCATAGACTATGATGCGAGCGACCCTGTATTTGACCCGGTGGATTATGATGAATTACCATTAATGCTAGAACGGGATATGTTCAGTGATGAATGTCCTCTATGTGATTTCTTTGAATATACAGGGCTCATGCCTTCTAATTACGGGGGGCACTGGACAGGGCATCCAGGGGGTGCATGGCCCGGGCCTTTGGCTAACGTATACCGAAGAGACCCTGGGATACCCAGTGGTTCCAAATGCAGGGGAGCCTGTGGCCCGGACTGTGATACCTGCAATACGCAAGAAGAAAAAATAGTATGCCATGACGTAGGAAATGGCAAACACGAATTCTGGAGATATCCCAACTATACTACGTGTAACTCACATCAAGGCTGTAGAGACCATGACGGGTGCTATGATTGGTGCGCTAGTGGAGGGGGTATTGCCAGTAGCCTGATTATTATGCCTTGCCAGCGGTTGTGTGATTTTGAAGCCATGTGCCACTATGGCTTCCAGCAGGCAGTGGGTTGGGTCTTTGGAGCGCCTCCGCATGATCAGCAAACCCATTACTCGGACCGGCCTGAAAAAATAGGAGAATGCAGTGGCCCCTGCCAGCAGGAAGAAGGTGAAAGCGGCCAACCGGTTTGGAGGATCTGCTTGCCTGAAAACATAACCCTTTTTGACGTAAGGTCGTTGCGCGAAGAGTTTCCTATAGACCCTTTCAGTGTCACGTTGTTCCGCAAGGGAGTGGAAATACCCTATATAGGTCTAGGAGTGAATTTGATCCGGGTATATGCCTTTGCCCGTTTTGTTCCTCCACCCTACGTGCAGGGAGAGATTGGCCCTGCTATGTTGTCTGATGTATGTGTGGTGTATGATCCTGCCAGCCGCAGCTATTCTGGTGAAGCGCGCTTGTCGTTACGTGGGATGTTGAGTGGGCAGATCGCTATCCGGGGAGGTTTAGGGGCTACGGCGCTCGAAGGAAAAATAACAGACTGTCTGCGCATCAGTGCATTGGACGGAGAAGGATCTCTTAGTGCCACGGGTCGTATCGAACTCCCGCTGGAACTGAGTAATAACATTGTAGTCAAATGCGAGCAAGGGGAGATCCAGGTGATCAACTCCATTGATTTTGAAACTTGCTTGAGATTAGCCTATAGCCTGAGGGCCCATATACTGGCTAAGGTGCTGGGTTACGAAGTGTATGAAAATTCATGGCACCTGGCTGGGGGTAGATGGCAGCGTTGCTGGGATACGAACCTGGCCGTGATCCCGATTACCCTCGGAGTGGGGGGAAGTGGGGTAGCCCAAGGAATGGGAGCTGCCCTGCAAGGCCTTGGAGCCGGGGGCGGCCCCGGGGCCGCTAATCCAAGCGCTGCGGGTACACCCCCCAGTGGCCCGGCAGCCACTCAAGCGCCGGCGGAAAGGGCCTTCCCGGAGCTATCGATAGGAGGTATAGATGCCGTGGATCTATTGAGATGGCTGCTGAACGATACCCATTCTACAGACCAGCAAGATGAAGCAGGTACAACACCCGCTTTAGCTGCAACCAACGATGGTGACGACAATGATACGCCGGCAAACGGAGATCCCTGCGAAGGAGTAGGTGAAGAATCCGCTAAGCCTATTGGCCGATGGGACGATGGGGTCGCATACCATCATTATAGCAAGAGTACTATTAATGGAGATTTTCGACCTGGGGTGGAAAGGTGGACTAATTACTACACCAACTGTCGAGCAGAGGCACGGGAGGCTACTGGCGTGCCTGATGATCTTAATTATGTGACAACCATCAGTTATAATGATGCTACACCAACTTACATAGATGATGGTCAATATCAAATACGTCGGTTTACATCCATTATTTACAACATTTCAACGTTGGCTAATCACTATACCAACCATACAGCGATACCCCAAAGCCTCTTCACGACACAGCCTTTAGAAATATTTACAAATGACTGTAGTTAAAATCGCTAAAGCATTATTGAGATGTAAAGGATACTATCGGCAGGAAGTTTTGAATGAAAGTGAGTAGAAGGTTTTCATAGGAATATAATGTCAGCAACTTCCAAGTCATTTAAAAATGAGCCAATATCAAGCATGTTTAGGCCAAGCCTTAAAGATAATATTCAGCTCTCGCTAGCAATAGGCCGACCCGACGACAAATTCGAAAAAGAAGCCGATGCCGTTGCCGATAAGGTGCTCATGATGCCTTCCACCCTGGCGATGGACCAGCCTATGAGTGGAAATGGTCAGACCGATGGTCCTGCGTTGAACATGAAGCCCCAGGCTGATACGCCTGCCTTGCAAATGAAATGCGAAGAATGCGAGGAGGAAGAAAGGCTGCAAATGAAACCCTCCGCCGAAACGATCCGGATGGCCGCAGCCGCGGAAGAGGAGGAGGACACGATCCAAATGAAGTCATCCATGATCATGCGGGGGACCGAAGAGGAAGAAGATGCAGTACAGATGAAGCCCTTCAGTGGCGTGATGAGGCAAGAGGAAGAGGATCAAATTCAAATGAAGCCGTCCGTGTGGCGGTCTCCGGGAGGTGGCGGGTATGCTTCGCCCGGGGTTTCCCAACAAATATCCAGTTCCAAAGGCGGGGGTCGTCCTTTGGATACAGCGGTAAGCGCTGAAATGGGCAGTAAAATAGGGGCCGATTTCAGCGGAGTAAGGATACATACCGACAGCAAAGCGGTGCAAATGAGCAGCGCTATGGGTGCGCAGGCCTTCACCCATGGCAAGGATATCTATTTCAATCAAGGAAAGTATAACCCGGGTTCTCCCACCGGAAAGCACCTTCTGGCGCACGAATTGACCCACACCGTACAGCAAGGAGCGGCCATCCAAACCAAGCCGGCAATCTCAAAAACACAGCCTAAGATACAGCCTTTGTTAGGCATAGTCCGGGACCGATTAAATGAATATGCGCGCTACATCCCCGGCTGGACCTTGTTTACTGTGATCATTGGGTATAACCCGCTACTGGGTCGGTCTGTAGAAAGGAATGGTGAAAACCTAGTAGGTGGATTGCTAGAGCTGATCCCTGTGTTCGGGGTGTTGCTGATGAATAAGCTGCGGGAGCACAATATCCTAGGCGACGCCTTTGCCTGGGTCCGGGAGCGATTAAGTAGCCTTGACCTAAGTTTGAATCGGCTCGAAAGGACCATTGATAACGCCTATGAAGCTATGGATTTTGTCCGGTGGGATCCGTGGGACTACAACATGGGTGTATTAAGGCGTCATTTTTCTCCCTTGATGGACGATGTGATGACGTTTGTGTCCGAAGTGGGGGAGAAGATCCTTCAACTTATCAAAGACGCCTTGATGACGGCCCTAAAGGCAATAGCCGACGCTTTCCCGGGCTACCCACTACTCACAAAGATCCTCGGTCAAGACCCACTTACCGGGGAAGAAGTAGTTTCTACCACAGCAGAAAAGATTGAAGACTTCCTAATTCTCATAGGTAAGGAGCGCGAATTGGAGAAAATGCGCCAAGAGGGCACCCTCCAGCAATCCGCGGATTGGCTGGATGCCGAGCTGGCGCAGCTTGATTTCAGCTTTGCAGAGATCGCCGGGCTGTTCGAAACAGCTTGGGACGCCTTTTCCATGGAAGACCTGCGCGATCCCGTGGGCGCGTTTAACCGCACCGTAGCCATATTCCAGCCTTTTGTCACACGCGTATTCACCTTTGCCGCCAACGTAGCGATGCAGGTGCTACAATTTATCAAAGACGCTCTTTTGAGTCAACTCTCCGCCTTTGCCCGTGAGCAAAGAGGATACCATTTGCTCACCGTTTTGCTAAACCAAGATCCATTTACTAATGAACGAGTACCGCGCAGTGTAGAGAACATCATTCGCGGGTTTATGAGCCTAATGGATGGCGGCGAGGCCCAATTCCAGCAGATGAAAGAAACCGGTGCGATTGAGCGAACTACCGAGCGGGTCAATGCAGCGGTCGAGGAACTAGGCTTCAACTTAGGCTACATCGTAGGGTTGTTCATCGAATTGTGGAATTCCTTCACGATCGATGACATCTTCGATCCCCTTGGCGCCTTCAGGAGGATTGTTGATACCCTGGCAGAACCCTTGTACAGGCTTATTAGGTTTGTTGTCCGCATCGTGCGTATTGTGATCGAGGTTTTACTGGAGATCATGAATTTCCCTTTTGAAACCATCAACAGCATCATCAGCAACGCCTCCCAGGCCTTCGAGGACATAAAACGTGATCCGATCGGGTTCCTAAAAAACCTGCTCATGGCCGTTAAACAAGGCTTTGTGCAGTTTTTTGATAATATTCTCACTCACTTGCTAAACGGTTTAAGAGATTGGCTCTTTGGCGAGCTGGCCTCGGCAGGCATTCAGCCCCCCGCCGATATCTCTTTCCAGTCCATTTTGGGCTTTGTACTGGATACACTCGGCATTTCCATTGACAACGTCTGGGAAAGACTGGCGCTCAAGATCGGCCCGGAACGAGTAGCCCAGATCCGCGGCGCCATTGATACTCTCACAGGAATTTGGACCTTTATTAAAGATGTATACGAGCGCGGCCCTATTGCCATCTGGGAATACATCCAAGAGCAGTTGAGCAACCTGTGGAACATGGTGCTCGATATGATCCGCAACTGGATCGTCACCCGCATCATTACGCAAGTCACCACTCGCTTGTTATCCATGCTCGATCCCACGGGCATCATGGCCGTAGTAAATGGCTTCATCGCCTTCTACCGGGCAGTACAATCCTTCATTGAAAAGCTACGTGAGATGCTGGAGATCGTCAATGCGTTCGTGGCAGGCGTAGCCAATATAGCCCGCGGAGACATCAGCCAGGCCGCTAACTTCTTGGAAAATGCGCTAGCCCGCGGGGTACCCGTAGCCATCGGCTTTTTAGCCAACCAAGTAGGGCTAAGGGGTTTAGGCACACGAATCGCCGAGATGATCGAAGGGCTCCGGGAGCGAGTAAATGCGGCGATTGATTGGTTGATTGATAGGGCGCTGGCAGTGGGGGGTGCGTTGTTGAATATGGGACGACAGGCGATCGGCGCCATTCGAAATTGGTGGGAAAGTCGACAATCCTTGACAACACGAGATGGTCATCAACACCAGCTTTACTTTAGTGGCACAGGGACCAATGCACAACTTAAAATTGCCTCCGTAGAACAGAATTATTTACAATACATCACAAACCTTCAACAAAACCACAATGTTAGTGAAGCCGACCTCCGTCCTGCAAGGCAAAAAGCACAAGAAATAGAAACTATGAAAGCCCGTGCCGTCCCTGCAGACCAACAGCAGGCGCATGACTCTCGGATTGCAACTCTTTTCAATGAATTAGTGGTGCTTACTTCGAATATACCTATTGCCGCTAGTGGCAATAATACCGATGCTGTGTATGGTCCTCGATATGGTGACTATGGTTCAATGGCACGGGTAGATATGTTAGCGACTGGTCATGTTCAAGGCTCCGAAGCAAATAGCAGCTTGTTTACAACCAATTATTCAATTCTGAACAATCGAAAACAGGGATCCAGGGCTTTTTATGTACGTGGACACCTACTAAGCTGGCATCTTGGAGGCCCAGGAAATAATTGGGATAACCTTACTCCATTATTCCAGGATGCTAATGGGCAGCATGAGCGAAAATTTGAAAGTAAAGTTAAAGATGAGGTAAACGGTGGAAAGCAAATTCGGAATTTTAGAGTAGTAGCTATATATGGTCGGTCTGCATCCGGGTTTATTGCTAGTTTAAGGGACGTGGATGATGATTCATTGCCTCCTGGTTTGGATCCAAGTTATGATCCTCTTTTAGTAGCAGATTTGCTAGAAGCTGAAACTTTTGTACCTACTTCCTTGGATTGTTCCGCCGAGGTTTTAGATAATTCAGGAGGTGTTGTGCAGCGTATAAATGAGCCCATTGTTAATGACATCAATTATGGGCAGATGAGTAGCTATTCATTGACGGCAACACCTAGAACTGATTTTTCCTTATCAGAACAAGTAAATAATGCCCCCAATAAAAGAGCAGCTATTAATAATCTAAAAGTCTTAAATGGTGTTGGAGATGTAATTGCAGGTAAAATTTACGATCGCATTAAAGACGGACGTGCCATTACGAATTACCTGCGGCAAATTAGAATATCTAAAAAACGATTGGAGCGACTTAATCCAACAAAACGCATCAGACAATAAAACCAACCACTCAAACGGTCACCTACCTTTTTTGGCGAGTGGCGGCTATACTTTAGGCCCCTGGTTGCTTTAAGAACGCTACACTCCCAAGCCCCACTGCTCGATCCAAAAAAGAATTGTATGCTAAAATCACACTTCATGCTTTCCTGGTTATTAAATAATATTCTAAAATATAATTAATTAATTTAAAAATTGACTCTTTTATATTTTATGAATTATAAATGCTGTACTTAATCACTAAAACGCTAAACAGAATCATTTTGTACCAATAAAAAATCATTCCACCGCGGCAAAAAATGACAAAAACGCACCTAAGAATCACTAAAACGCTCATATGAATGACTCCAACGCCCCTCAAAATCATTAAAACGCGGGAAGAAATCATTCCACCGCTACCATAAATCATTCCACCGCGGTAAACCATTACAAAAACGCACTCATCAATAATACAAACGCAGCCATTCATCATAAAAACGTAACCGTATGGCCAAAAGCCTCGAAACGTTCAAAAAGTCGCTTGCGTTTCGCCATAGCCGTCCGTTTAACCGGGCGATTCAGTCTCACTGAAATGAAAACATGGCAGGGCATAAACTGTGCTAAGAATATTCAAACCCACATATTTTACCCGTCATTGCGATGACGACGGCAGGAGGAAGAAGCAATCCCCCCATCGGAGAACGCGAATAAAGTACATAGTGTGCATCAACGAACAGGGGATGGCTTTACCACTAGCGCTACGATCCCAGCCCTGTGGTTCGCGCCATAGGCGTCCCTCAATGCTATTAAGCTAAGAAAAAGGCCGATCTAGTTGTTGCCAGATCGGCCCGCCCTAAGTACCTTAGAGCTATCACAAAAACATGTTACCATGAAGATAGCACTAAAAGAAGCTAGTAAGAAGGAAACTTGCGGACCTTCAAAAAAAAATCTTTGATTTTTTAAATTCCCCGGAAACCATTGAA
>JANQLQ010000069.1 GCA_028280565.1 Fulvivirga sp. | reverse complement strand
TTAGGGGTGAGCGCAGGCCTTAATTAACGGCATTAGAGCAGGAACCTGCTGTATCGTTGAAGGTGAACCTTTGTTTTAAAGTGTACTGGGTTTTCGTTTAGCGACTTTGCAGATTCCCACGTAGTGATCCCGATGGGGCTTGTCACGCCTAGCCCAACGCACAGGCTGCAAGGAATGACGATGTTGGAAAGTAAGGAATGACGTTCTTAAGTATAGGCTTTGGATGGATTTAGCACAGGAGGTGGATCACCCATCCTTTGTAGCTAATGACACCAGGCATGAAAATAAAATCCTTATTATCAATGACTTAAATCCAAAAAGTAACAATAGGCCGTTAGAGGACCTATGGGTCAGCAAAATGTACACGTTCTATCAGCAATTCTGTCCCTTGAATCAAATTACGTGTAGGATGACCATTCGAACATTTAAAGACATAATTATGTACTTCACAAATATCTCCACATTCTTCGCATTTAATTTTTACCGGAAGTACGGTAATATTTAGCGAAACGTGCCGGTATCTACCGTCATCTTCCACTACCGCCTCGAATGCACTTTGCATCAGGAGAGGTTCTACATTAGAAAGTTTTCCCACTTTCAGGTCTATACCCTCCAGCCGGGCCAGCTCTCCCGGGTCAAACTCTTGTTCTAGAGTGCGAAATATATTCCTTACCAATGATATCTCGTGCATGGCAGTTCGGGTCAGCTTAACAGTACACGCCCTAAGGCGATCAACTTTTCTAAGTGTTCATCGGCCTGTGCAAGTAAGCCGGGGTCTGTGGTCAGCGCTTTTACTTCTTTTGCCTTCATCGTCATATCTCTATGCCGGAGAAGTTCCATGTTATGATTTATGTTATGTACCCTCCAGCAGGCTTCCAGGTAGTTCAGCAGTGTATGGACGCGTTCCGTAGGGAACTCGTCCGCCTTACGGATGCTTAAGGCTTCATTGTAATAAAAAATAGCTTTTTCAAAGTTATCACTGTTTTTCGCCTCGGGGTACTTCATCAGTGCATTGGCATAATTATTTGCGATCATAGCGTAGTCGTAGGGAAAGCCGGTTTTGGTAAAGTACTGCAAAGCTTCTTTAAAAGAGCTTGCCGATACTGCCGCCCAGATCCCTTCCTGTTGCGAATCGTGCGGCATTTCCGCGTAGATCACGCCCAGGTGATGGTGTATTTCTGCAAATACAGCCGGTGCCTCTTGTTTACTGAACGTTTTCAAAGCTTGCTGGAAGGTTTCCACGGCAGGTTTGAAAAATTGTGGGTTGCCATCCTGTGCCCAAGTATACAAGAGGGTAGCTTTTCGCAGCAACGCATTGGCCCGGAACTCGGGTAGCTCTTCGTTGTCATAGATCGTTATGGCCCGGTTGATATAGCCCAGGGATTCCGAATAGCTTTCTTGGGTATTGGCAATTTCAGAGGCTTCTACGAGTAACATGGCCGTGGCCACACTCATCCCTGCTGTCTCGTAATACTGCAGCGTGTCCCAGGTCATACTTTTTAGTTCATCGACCAGGTCAGCATCATAAGGTACGGCCAACTGCTTGCCTAGTATGTTGACCAGGTCAAACTTTATGGCAAAACCGGCCTCATCCGGCAAGGCGTGGTCCAGTTGACGCCGAAGTTCAATTTCAGCTTGCTTCATTTGGCCATGGTCTAATAGGTAAACACTGTAATGTCTCACCGTAAAGGCAGCCATTTCAGCGCTTGGAGCTAACTCTATGGCCTTTTCATAGATTACACTAGCGGGCGAGTCATCATGTTCTTGATGAGCGTAATGCCGAAATATGGCCTGGTTATGTGTTCCAATGTAATCGTTTGACCAATGCTTATTTGAGGATGTCACGTCACCCGTGATCTCCTGGAAACACTGGATAATACCGGTAAGCACGGGATCTTCTGCATAATGCATCGCAAGTTCATAGTGCCCCAATTTGGTGAGTACTAAAGCCAGGACTGTATTTACACGAGCGGGCATGGCCGGAAATAGAAAAGGCGGTTCACGATTAAACCAATCCATCGGCCATAGGACCATATCATCGGTCATTACTAAGTGAGGACCTTGCGCTAGGATAGTCACATGGCCATGGTCCGTAGGCTGTAAGGAGATGGTACCGTCAAGGTCGCGTAAGGCTTCTTTGATACCCGGATCAATGGTTCCAATCGTGTAAAGGGTCAACATCTGTACATCACATTATTCAGCTCCTTCCTATCTCGATCCTTAGGAAACGTTTACGCTGGTTTATTTCATATTCCAGTTCACGATCTTCATTGATCAAGTCATGATCGATGATAAACTCTCGTATACCAATACTTGTGGTGCCCAATAGGTCTTTTGCCTTGAGCATACATTCTTTCGTTTTATGAAGTTTAGGGAACCATGTGTTGGAATTCGGCGATACCAACATAACCCGCTGCTCACTATTATAGCTGACATAAACTGTCGCCGAGCCCCCGAACAATTTACGGGACAGGTTATCATTGATCACCAAATGGGACGATTTTAATTGAATACCCTCATACATACCTGCTTGAGTTCACATCATCAAGGATATAGGTGATCAACTTATCCCCTGCCCTCTTCACTTCATCGGAAAGCTCTATTTCTAACCGCGTATTATCTATGGCTACCAGGTATACCTTAATATCGCCAGGGTATTCCGCTCCCATGATCTTTTTGGCATAAGACAAGGCCTGGTCCCATTTTAAGCTATGCAGAAACACCATAGGATCATCTACGGGTGCTCTTATTATTTCCTCCGCCGGGACCTTAAAGATAGTGCCTACCGGCTCACCAGTGCTTAAGGCGGCGTCTACGATCAAGATACGTTGGTGACCTTTAAGCTTAAAGAGAACTTCGAATGCCGAGGTGCCCATGTCAAATAAAGTCACACCGGGATTGTCTTGAAGATGCTTGCGCAGTTCTTCAATCACATATACCCCGATACCGTCGTCACTACGCACCGGGTTACCAAACCCCATAATGGCCGTTTTCATGGATCACATACTAACATGGCTTTCTTCCCGCGAGAAGTACAAGCCACTAACCTTTTCATTTCATTCCAAATTATAGCCTGAACTGGGCTAATTCTTTTCCCGACTTTTGATCGTGGGCATGGACCGTACATACCAAGCAAGAATCAAAAGAACGGGCCACCATACCTACTTCTACAGGATCATGAGGATCTTCGATCTCGGTACCTTCAAGGGCGGCTTCTATAGGCCCTGATTTACCCTCCGCATCGTTCGGACCAACATTCCAAGTGGTAGGTGCCACTACCTGGTAATTTTTGATCACCCCGTTTTCGATCTCGACCCAGTGGGCAAGCGCTCCGCGCGCAGCCTCTGTTGCTCCAAAACCTTTACCATCCTTTTCTTGGGGTTTGATATAGAATTCGGAGTCCAAATCAACTTCTGATAGCCACTGATCGATGTATTCATAGACACGCGGCGCCTCATGCATACGCGCTAGCGCCCGTGTAAAGACGCTGGGTCCCAATTTATCAATAATATCCCCAAACAGCGGATCTTTGATTTGGTGGTCCATATTGGCGGGGTTGGCATTTATCACTACCCTGGCGAGCGGACCGGCTTCCGCCGCATACCCCAAGTACCTGGGCGCTTTAGACCAGCTGTATTTTCCATTGAAATCCGAATGCTCCAAACTCTGTGAAGGCACAGGCGTGGGCAAGGGCTGATCCCAAGGGTGGGCCGGTGGTACGTTCTCAAACCAGGTATGATCCACATGCTCGGTAATGCGGGTATGGTCAAAGACATGATATTCCGCGCCATCGTAAAACCCGCTAGGGCTGATCAGGGCCTGGTTGCGGCTGTCTACCGTAGGCTGGTTATACCGGTCTTTGTGCAAATAGGTACCAAATGCCAAGTACTTACCTACCCCCTGTCCAAATTTATCCATGCCAAACTCTAAAGAAGCCCTGATGAAAAGTCCTAAATCACTGTTTCTTTGGCTTTCATTCTCTTCTACCCAAGCCATAAGGTCATCCCAGGTCTTTACCTGCATGTAGCGTTCGATAGAACATCCTAACCACACCGTCTCCAGCCAATCTAAACGGAACTGGTTAAGGATGGCATGCGCTCGCGTGATATCTTTTAAGGTAGGCGCACACATAACGCCCCCGGGTACCATGTAACTGGAATGAGGCCATTGTCCTCCAAAAAGAGCATAGATCTCCACGGGCCGGCCGCTGGCCGTTACCCCCGTTTGAAACGAAGTGCCGGTATAGGCTGCAAACCGCTTGACTACCTCGTCGTATAACGGCTTGCTGGCGAATTTTTTATTGGCCATGTCCGTGGCAAAGATGGCATAAAACCACCTAGGAATACTTTGAAGTGTTTCCGTAGCTTGCCCTAAGGCCCGTAGTAATAGTGCATTTGGCGGAAGCTGGGTACCCCACGCTGTGTCCAGCGCCGAAGAGGCACAATAAAGATGGGACCCTCCGCAGATGCCGCAGATCCGTGGAGTAACAATGAGGCCAGATTGCGGGTCTTTTCCTTCCATGATCTTTTCAAAGCCACGGAACATAGCCGCTTGGGTGTGTGCACGGGTCACCACCCCTCCTTCCATAAATACCTTAACATCCAAGTCTCCCTCTACCCGGCCCACCGGTGATATATTCAATTCTTTTGTAGACATGCTTGCTTATTTTGAGGTTTCCATTAGGGTCTTATTGCTCGGGCTGACTTTTCCAACACCGGCTTTGAAGTAGTACATAAGCTTGCTTTCTCCTGCCGGTACCTCTTTCGGCCATACACCTAAGTACTTCATGGTTTTCAATACACTTCCTTTTTTCAGATCGTTGTGAGGAAAACCAGGCTCTGTACATCCTAGGCAAGGGTGGTTAACCCGTGTTTTGCTCGATTGGCGATTCCACAAGATATTATTACAGCTTGCCCGTGTCATGGGTCCACGACATCCTACCTCGTAAAAAAGGCACCCCCCACGCCTACCGAAACCTCCATCCTCTTTCTGGATGAAATTCCTTACGTTAGGGCACCCCGTTTGTACAAAGTCGGTAAAAAAGGTTTTTGGACGATGGTAATCGTCGATCAATACGTCTTTGATACGCCCGGTAGAGATCGCCACCAATATTTGTGTGACCCAATCCGGGTGAGCCGGGCAGCCCGGGATGTTAATGACCGGCAACCCTCCTTTGGAAACATAATTCCCTCCTAAAAACCCTCCTTTTGATTTCCTGTCAAATTGCATACCAATGGACTCGGTAGGATTAGGCGGTACTGCCGGGATACCACCCCAAGTGGCACAATCCCCAATGGCCACGGTATATTGGGTAACAGCAGATAGTTCTTTGATCCAATCGATCATAGGACGGTCCGCAAAAAAGTTCATGGTACCTGTACCATTCGGTCCCTGGACGAGGGACCCTTCGAAAACCAGGATATCAAGTGCTGTTTTCCCTGCTAAAATATCGTTCAACAGGTCAGATACCTGCTGCCCGATCTCAAGTCCAATAGACGGATGCCAAAGGATGTTGATACCAAAATCCGTGACCAATTCTACCACGGTAGGTTCCTCCGCATTTAAAAAAGACATAGTATTACCACTGCATGCCCCGCCCTGCAACCAAAGTAAATTTGCCATAGTGAGTGAGTTAGGTTGTACGGTACAAAAGCTTACGAACCAAGTATGATCGTAAGCGGGTTAATGAAAGTAAGTTAAAGATTAATTTTAAATTAGAAAATGTTTTCTAAACACATTCTCAACCGCTTAAGCTATTTAGAAATATTCTAAACTCAAGGACAAGTGTTAAGCTAATGTACAATTGGAGGACGGTTAGCTATTTTTTCCAATCCCGTGTTTAAAGTCGGCAGTTAACAATGGGCAGTAGGCAAAAAACATAGGGCTGCCGGTTGCCAATGGTCCTTTGCCGATTGATCGAGAACCTCCCAATACCTCAAACCTAGCTCATCCTCTACGCGACGCATAATTTGAGAATTAACTTAACACTTTTCCATATTTAAGTAATTGATAATGAGGTTTTTAGTTTCAAATCTAATACCAGCGAGTTGTAAAGGATAGGTGATCCACCTCCTGTGCTAAATTCATCCAAAAACTATACCTAAGAACGTCATTCCTTAACTTTCTAACATCGTCATTCCTGCCGGCCTTGCAGGGTGAGCGATGCGCGAGAGCAGGAACCTGCTGTATCGTTGAAGGTGAACCTTTGTTTTAAAGTGTACTGGGTTTTCGTTTAGCGACTTTGCAGATTCCCACGTAGTGACCCCGATGGGGGCTTGTCACGCCTAGCCCAACACACGGGCTGCAAAGAATGACGATAGAGAAGTTTTTTTCGTTTTTGATAGGGATATCCATTTTGATAAGGACATCCAATGGGCTCCCTTATCGTTAAATCCCTGTCTATCCAATAATTGAATGTGACAAACTAGAACTAGTTCCGCACCAATACCAATCTTTGATACTCTTCAATCCCTTTGCTCGTGAGGTAAGGATATACCTGTGACCAAATAACAGATTTAAAGGAACTTACATCGCTCTTATCCCCTTTGATGATCGATTGGGAGATCCAAAAAGTGATCACCATCCATATGGCGTGAGCTACGTGGTCGTAGTGCCCTTCAAACGGTTCCGGTTTGATCACACCGCGATCGATATTATACTCAAATCGTTTGCGTATTTGCATGATCATGCGCATAATGAACTGTTGGCGGGCCAAGTGTAAATGAGAATGGCTTCTTTTAATTTCGATGATGTCAATAAAATAAAAAGGGAACTTGACTATGAAATGGTAAAAGCTGGCGAGTTGATTTTCTAAGTCGAGCAGGTTGGGTTCCGAGCGGAATTGGGAGAGTACAGCCTGTAGCTCACAGCCAATGGCTTCATAGGCCCTGGTAATGATCGCTTCCTTATTTTTAAAATGATAGGCTAGGTTACCCACACTGATCCCGGTAGAGTCTGCTATGTGCTGTAAACGGACATTCGCAAAGCCATACTCGTTAAAAAGTTGTATTGAGGCGTTGATGATCTTTTCTTTTGTTGCCATAACCTTGTGGGATTCTTTTGAATTTACGATGCAACGGTTGCTTTCACAGCTTGCTGATATTGGTAAATTTGTATTTCATAGGATATACTAGGAGTTAATTTAAACATTGGTCGAAATCAGTCTTTCTGACGGTCAACGTTCCACGCTGGTCTTTGGCCGCTAACCTGCGCATGTATCCTGCAGTGAGACGGGCCTTATCCAGCGTATTGCATTTCGTTATCTTTCTTTTGATCAGTCGGAGGGGGAATTTGGCATAGGCAAATACAAGGTATATGATCCAATTTCCGTGCCGGGGTACGACCAGGTCGATCACTGCACTGTCCAAAAGCCATTGGTCGTTATAGAATAGGTCCAAGTCGATGATCTCACCATGGGCGTCGTCCTTATCTTGCTGATTCATAAAATCAAGCAGGCCTTCGTAGCAAGTAGCATCGATATAGACCGTTTTATTCTTCATGGCGTGTCGAAGAGTTTATCCATGGACAATACTTGCTGGTATTCTTGCCGGCCAATTTCAGAGCAATAAGGCCAAAGGATAGACCATAATGATGCCCTGAACCCTTCAGAGCCTTCCGGTACCTCTCCCCTGACCATGGCCTGTCGGTACCAGCTACTTTCGCATATCCAAAGCAAATAAGCAACCTGCCCTAGTTCTTCCTCGGTACTTAAACCCCTAAACACACCCCTGGATACATTGAACTTTAACATTTGGATAAACTGGCTGATCTCCCATTCCACATGATCTTGATGTGTTGCCCGGATGGAGCGGTTGGAGCGTAGTATTTCCAAGGTGTCCAGGTAAAAAAACTTGTACGCCTGCTGTACTTCAAATACATTACGCCAATGACGATCCAGGTGTTCAAAAAGAGGAACGATGTTCAATTCATGAAGGAGGTCTTTTTGAAGAAGTTGAGCTTCTTTATAAAGCGCGACAAGTATTTCCTGTTTATTCTCAAAATGATAGGCTAGATTCCCTACACTGATAAACGCCTCGTCCGCAATGTGCTGGAGTCGCACATTTAAATATCCTTTCTCGTTAAAAAGCTTTAGTGCTGACTTAAGTATGTTACTTTTCGTCTCTTTCATGTTGTTGTTTACAACGGTTCTTCACAACACCTCTCTCCACTTCACCCCTATGCCGCAAACGCTTCCTAACCCTAACTCATTTGGCCCCTATCTTCCAAGCCTGCCAAACCGGTTCAAAGTTACTTGTAAATATCCATCTTAAGCAATGTAACTCCCCAGTAGTTTTCGCCTTCGCCCTAGAAAGAAATTTCTAAAATTCTATCACCAAACGCAAGAATTACCTTCTTTATCCCAAAGGCTTTCCCGGGTACTCTCTGTGCCCTTGGGTCACCTTAAAAAAAAACGAGTGTCAACCATCCAATGACAGTTACTCTATCCTTAAGGTCGGCAGTCGACAACCTTACATTTTGCCTACTGCCCTTTGCCGATTGCCGGCTGACTGAAGGCTTGCCAATACCACAAATGCAGTCCATTTATCTATCCAATACGTCATGTGAAGCTTTGACCCTACAGGTTAGGTAATGATCTTATTGATCTCTTTTACCATGGCGTCTAACTCACTCGCGGCCTCATCAAGTTTCGAGATCACCGTGGGTAGCTCCCCAGGGTGGATGTAGTCGAGCTTAAAAAGGTTGATCAAGCCTAAAAGGCGGGCCAACGGTCCTCGGAGCTTATGGGCATTATAAAACGCATAATTTGTGAGCTGGCTGTTCTTCTCTATCACCTCGTGGGTTCTTTGCACTACTTTTTCTTCCAGTTCATCATTCAGTTCTTCCAGCGTACGATTTAGTGTAAGCAGATCATTCTCAAAAGAGATACGCTCCAGGGCATTGACGATTATGTCCCCGATAACACTGAGAAGTTGAATGTCTTGGTCTTTCCAGTGCTTTTTATCCCGGATACTATCAAAGCCAAGGAAACCTACTAGCTCATGGTCATAGTGCATAGGTACGGAAAGCGTGGATTTGATGGTCATTGATCTTAAGTGGTCCGCCAGCTTCTTTTCCTGCCCGGGTAATTTTTCGATATCCGTAATGTGAACGACCTCATGCTTTCGCAATTGCCGGTGGATCCATTCGAAATCTTTGTTGGCCTTTGTATTTTGAATATCAATTAAAGCTGGGATGCCATCGTCCACCCACTCGTTAGTATTGAACAGGTAACCATCCGGCTGACGGGCAAGAAACAAATAACAGCGATCTACCTTACAGTGGAGCCCCACCCTGGCAAGCGTACGATCGATGCATGCATTTAGCTTACCGGACCTCACCTGCAAAAACTCCCTGGATATATTGGAAACCAACTCTTCCAACACCAATCGATCTTGTAACTCTTGTTCCGCGTAAAAACGTTGACTCACATCCCTGATCATGGTGAGCACACAATCTTGACCATCGTGCGGAAAAGAAGAAGCGGAAATCTCAACTTTAAGTAATTTCCCGTCACAACTCCTACAGGCCAACTGGTCTGTCCAGCTCTTTCCACATTCATTTACTTCCTGTACCAAGACCCCTAGTTTATCCTGATCAGGATACACCTCTTGCAAGGGTACGTTCATGAGCGCTTCCCGTGAGTTATTTAAAAGGACGCATGCCGCACGGTTGACATCCAAGATCTTATCAGCTTCCGGGTCGATGATCAATATAGCATCGTTGGAGCATTGGAAAAGAATGTTAAATTTATCGGAGTCGTTCATTCATCTTTCACCTGGATCAAAAGAAATATTTTTTTTCTTAAATCACGGCATTAAGCATCATCTAAGGTATAAATTACACATATTAAATTAATTGACAGTCAACTCTTTATTGATATTTCCGTTCGTATTTAGCCAGTGCAAAGTTATTTTTTAAGATCGTGAGGTTAAAGGAAGTTTTATTGCCGGGCCGTTAAGACCAAAAGCAATATGACCCCTATCTTCCGCATTCTTTATACTGAACTTTATTACATTCTTGCGATAAAAGTAACCTTAGCCCAGTGAGGGAACAAGTTGATCCCATATTTCCTGCCATTCTTCATCAAAACCACCCTTGTAAGGACTCTTTTGTGCGCGACGGTACCAATAATTGGCATTCCAACCATCTCCTTCTTTACGGTGCAAGTAAGCGTGTATCCAGGCGGCTCCCGGGGTGGTAAGGTCTTGTATTAAGAAGTGAGCATGCTCCCAGTCACCTTCTTTATCAGCGAGTAGGGCTCGTTTATAAATATGAGTGGGTTCCATAGTTAAAGTGCCAAGGGGCACAGAAAGTATTTCGCAAAGGTAATTGTCTATCTTCAAATGGGCCAATGACAAGCCACGAGCTGCCTGCGGCAATCACCGTCTTCACTGGAATTTTAGTTTTTGAAATACCTTAGTCACGGGTATTCAGCATGAAAACCATAGGGTTGAAAGGAGACCCTCATCAGAAGATACAACGCAATACTTTTTTTAACTTTCCTTTTTGGATGACCACCCGGTAGCTCTTGCTCACTTTTTTTCCTACGCCTCGGTACCAAACCTGGTAGGTACCACCAGTAATGGTCCATCCTGGGTGCTTTATTATGATCATCTTTACTATTTTTTGTGGGAGACGTATTGTTTTGAACCTCTCGTAGGATCGCAAGATCTTTCCTTGGTGATCATAAATAGCGACAACACTGCCATTCGTATGTGTGAACATGACCCGTTGTATCCACTGTTGGGATAGCCTGCGATGGCTTTCAATGTCATAACTGGCCGCAGCATCTTCCAGCACCCGCGCTAATTCGGGAGTACTACGGTCTTGTACCCTATCTAAATAGTCATGGTTGATCAAGCTTTCCCAAGCCGCTTCCAGTTTTTCTCCTGACACATGGTAGGCCAAATATTGGGAGCAGCCAAAGTTTGCTATACAAAGTAACAACGTCGTAACCAGTAATTTCTCCATGCCAAAAGGTTCTTTGTATCGATTTTTGATGACTTCCCAAATGTCTTCTACTCCCTCTCGGCACAATCACTATTCTTAGACCTGGTACTTAACAAGTACCCTATGGAAAACCTAAGCGATGAAAGTATAAAAGTGAACCAGGTGATTTTCACCCCTGCTCAATAACTGGTAATTAAAGAAAACTTTGTGCTATTTTTTCAAAACGGTATGTTACATTATGGCTACAAGCCTGTTGGACCAATGATTTGAAAAGTTTGCTAGGCGTATTCCAGGGAAACTCATAACGATACACCTCATTTTTGGGATACAAACAATTGGTTTTAAATACTTTGACACAAAGCCAAGGGTTTTTGGTGCACGTGGTTTATGCTATGATGCAGGTGAATTCACCCGCCTCACCCCCATTGTCAACCTAATCATTTGTGCCGACTATCAAAGATTGCCCATGAAATTAGCCGAAATCAGTTATCTTGCCCGCGTTTAAATACAACCCGTATTATTATGATTCGTAAAGCTTCCGTTCTGCTGGTATTACTGCTCATCAATCTCGACATCAGCTACGCTCAACATTTCACGGCCTTGCAATACAGGAATGTCGGTCCGTCTAGGGGAGGCCGTGTGACCGCGGTAGCTGGGGTAGCCTCGGCCCCGTCTACCTTTTACTTAGGCGCTACCGGTGGAGGGGTATGGAAAACAACCGATTATGGGACACGTTGGGCGAATGTTTCGGATGGTTTTTTCGAATCTCCGTCCATTGGTGCCATAGCAGTGGCGCAACATGATGCTAACATCATCTATGTGGGTACAGGATCAGACGGGCTCAGGAGCAATGTGATCTCCGGGAAAGGAATATACAGGTCCATTGATGCAGGGAAGACCTGGGAAAACGTAGGGCTAAAAAATACCGGCCACATCGGGGCGGTGGAAATTCACCCAAGTAATCATAACATCGTATACGTGGCTGCTATCGGGCAGGCCTTCCAGCCTAACGCAGAGCGTGGAGTCTTCAAAACCGTAGACGGGGGTAAAACTTGGAATAAAATTTTATATGTATCCGATAAAGTAGGCTTTGCTGATCTTGAGTTGCTCCCTGGCAATCCGGAGGTGATCTATGCCACGGCTTGGAAAGCGGAAAGAAAGCCCTGGACGATCATCAGCGGTGGCAGTCAAGAGGAAGGAGGCATTTATAAGTCCGTTGACGGCGGTAACCGTTGGGAAAAGCTAACAACAGGACTGCCGCAAGGCACTATCGGCAAAATCGATTTAGCGGTGTGTCCTGCTGACTCTAGGATACTTTATGCCCTGGTAGAAGCCCCGGGCAAGGAAGGAGGCCTTTATAAATCGGTAGACCAAGGGAAATCTTTCACGCAAGTATCTCATGATACCGGGATACGCACCCGCCCTTTTTATTATACTAATATAGAAGTAGACCCCAAAAACCCCGATGTCGTGTATGCCATGGCCACGGGATACTTTAAATCTACAGACGGGGGGATCACCTGGACACGTATGACCCCGCCCCACGGGGATAACCATGATATGTGGATCAACCCCGACAATACAGACCTTTTTATCCAAGCGAACGACGGGGGCGCCAACGTAACGCACAACGGCGGAGAAACATGGTCGACACAATTTAACCAGCCTACCGCGGAGCTGTACCAAGTGGAGGTAGATGACCAGTATCCCTATTGGCTTTATGGCGGGCAGCAGGATAATTACACGACCATAGCAGTGCCCAGCATGGCCCCGGGAGGCATACAAGCGCCGGGCATTGGTTGGATCATCAATACCGGGGGCTGTGAAACTGGCCCGGCGGTACCTAAACCGGGAGATCATACCACCGTATACGCCAATTGTAAGGGCCGTTTTGGGGTGTATGACAAGAAAACAGGAACCGAAAAGGCCTATTATGTAGGCGCTTCCAACATGTATGGGCATAACCCAAAGGACTTGAAGTTTAGATTTCAAAGGGTCTCCCCGATCCACGTTTCGCCCCACGACCCGAACGTAGTTTATCATGCCTCACAATACCTGCATCGCACCCAAGACGAAGGAGTAACGTGGGAAACCATTTCTCCCGATCTTACGGCCTTTGAGCCCAGCAAACAGGTGATCTCCGGGAGCCCGATCACTCGAGATATCACCGGTGAGGAGTTTTTTAGTACCATCTATTCCATACGTGAATCCCCGGTAAAAAAGGGAGTGATTTGGGTAGGTGCTAATGACGGCCCAGTACATGTTACCCAGGACAATGGGCAGTCCTGGGAAAAAGTAACTCCCCCCAAACTTCCCCCGCACGGCCGGGTGGATGCAGTAGAACCCTCTCCACATGATCCTGCTAAAGCCTATATCGCCGTGCTACGATACCAGTTGGGGGATTGGAAACCCTACATTTATAAAACAGGGAACTATGGCAAAAGCTGGACATTACTCACTACGGGCAGTAACGGGATCCCTGCCGACTACCCCACACGCGTAATACGTGAGGATCCCGTACGAAAAGGATTATTATACGCCGGTACGGAATCCGGCATGTTTGTTTCCTTTGACGACGGCGCCAACTGGACACCTTTTCAACAAAACTTACCGGTGACCCCAATAACCGATATAAAGATCCATCGTGGGGACTTAGTACTGTCTACCATGGGGAGGTCTTTTTGGGTCTTAGATAACATTACCTCACTCCGTCAAGAGCAGATCACACGTTTAAACAACGAGCCTGTCTTGTTCAAACCCAGGGACACTTACCGTTATCGTCACCCTATGGTGAGAACGGGGAAAGGCGCCTTCCCGGTCTATCCCCGGCCCTCTGTGATCATTGATTATTACCTGCCGGAAAAAGTCACTGGAAGCATCCGGTTAGACATACTCAATGACCGAGGCGATATCATCAATACGTACTTGAGTGATAGCAGCCAGCAAAAAGTAGAAGAGAAGGTGATTGTCGACATGTCTACGAACAATGTCACTTATTTGGTGGACGCTTCCCTTACGGTAAAACCAGGACTGAACAGGTTTCACTGGAATATGAAACATTTAGGCCCCTGGGATAGCAGGGAGGTCGTAAGATTCCGGAATGGTCCCATGGTTTTGGCCGGCAACTATACTGCCCGCCTTACCTCGGGAGAAAAAGTTTTGGAGCAGGCTTTTAGTTTATTGAAAGATCCGAGAGTCACCGATCCTTCATTTGCGGAGAACACAAAAAAGCAATTGGGCCTGGCCTTAAAAACTTCTGAATTGCTTAGTAAAGCCAGGAAACTGGAAACAGAATTAAGGCAAGAGCACCAAACGCTTGACAAAAAGAGAAAAGTAGAAGGATTAAACACCCTGGAGAAAGAACGTTTTGCCAGTGTAGAACAGGTTTTAAGCAAAATAAAAACCAAGGAAGGCATTTACGAACAACCCATGCTAAAAGACCAAATAGGGTACTTATACAACATGTTAAATCGCGCTGATCAAGCCCCGGGGAAGGATGCGGAAGATCGTTTCACTGAATTAAGCCGTGCTTTCGAAGAGTTAAAGGGGAAGTTATAGAACAGTTCATGCCTTAGGGGGCAGTCCCCTGTTTCGGGAGATTGCCGCGGCTTCCTGCACTAAACCTGCCTAAAAGCCTCGCAAAGACGTGCTTTGATTACATTGAGGATGTTTTAAGGCCTTCTTATCCCAAATTCACGATATTTATATGGAGTCCATATAGCCAATTACTGAGATCAGCCTTTAACCTACAGGCAATCAAATGCCATATTGTTTATAGGTATAATTTTCAACCGGGATCTATATAATATCGCGTTCATGTCCTTAAGTTTTCTATTGGTAAAAGCTGGCCTCATTGACAAGGCCAGCTTTTATCCTATTGTCTCCAACGCGTGCCGACAACGTGTCGTTTATTGGCCGGCTCTATCCTGTAAAGTGATACGTCAGCTCTCCTGAAAGTTTCATTTTCTTTTCCACCCGGGCTAGCTCTTGATCTAGAAAGTAGATGAAGTTAGAATCGTAGCTTTCCATCATTGCAGCTTGTAAAAGCTCCTTGGCCTTAACAAACTCCTGTTTGAGTTCCTGTACCAGCGCCTCCAGGCGTAAGAATTTGCAGTTGATCACCCCCTTTAAGCCAGAAGCATAGCGGATCAGCTTCAAAGCCCTGTCGTAATCCCGGGTATGGATCAATAACCAGCTGTAACTTTCACAAGTATCGATATTAGTCGGTTCAGCAGCCAACGAGGCAACGAAGTATTCTTCTGCCTGGTCAAATTTTCTGAACTTTTCCATCAGTAGCTTTCCCATCAAGTGGTTGGCCCCCGGGTGATCTGCATCACAACTTAGGGCGTATTCTAGGTTTTCAACGAGTGCTTCTAGGTCGTAACCGTAATCGTCCAGTGCTTTAAGGTAATATTGATCTGCTAATGTTAGTGCCATGATCGTTGTTTTTTTGAGCTAGGGATCTAAGATGAAGAGTCCTAGCGCGTAACGGTTTATTTATTGGGTCAGCCTTTTACTAAAGAATTGGCATAAAAAAACCCGGTGAATGGCCGGGCAGAACTATCGTCGTCCAAGTTGAGTTACTTGGGCCCGGTCATTTCGGCGATATGATAATTCCACGTTAGCATGATCGATTTTATCTTGATCTCATAAAAGGATGGCAATGTTAGTTACTTGCTATGAGAAATACAAATAGTTTAGCTTGAAAATTAAGAAGCGACCTGCATTTTTTATCTTTATCACATCCCTGGTAGATAAACATATCACTATATCGCCCCAGGGCGTTGAAAGCGCGCTAGGGCCTGTTTACTCACCAAGGAAGACCTTAAACATCCTGGCCTAGTTCTTTCGTTCGCTCTTTAATTACTTTACTTGGGTTAATTTTGTATATTTTTTTGAAACACTTGCTAAAATACTCTACATCTTGGAAGCCTACTTCGTAGGCCACCTCGGCAACTTTTACATTTTTCGTTCTTAATAGCTGGGCTGCCTTTTTCATACGGAAGTCTTTTATAAAATCAGCCGGAGATAAGCCTACCAAGCTTTTCAGTTTTCGAAAAAGTTGTACGCGACTGATCCCTACTTCTGACGACAGGTATTCTACTGACAGTGAAGGATTATCCAATTCTCCTTGAATGACATTTACAACACGCTTCAACAATTTTTCATCATAGCTATTGAAAGCGATGTCTTTGGTACTTGGAAGATACGAGGTGGCCTTGTATTTTTCACGGATCTTTTTCCGGTTCTCTAAGATATTCCGGGTGCGGGTCTCCAGCTCTTTCATGATAAACGGCTTATGGATGTAGTCATCTGCACCCAATTCCAGGCCTTCCAAGCGGTTTACATAAGAGGTTTTTGCCGTTAATAATATCACTGGAATATGACATAGCCCTTCATCAGATTTTATTGCCTTACATAGTTCCATGCCATCCATTTCATCCATCATTACGTCACTAATGATCAATGAAGGGCCCTGCTTCCTAGCTTTATCCAGCCCGGTCCGTCCATTGACAGCAGTGATGACCCGGTAGGACTTCCCGAGGTATTCTGCCAGGTACGTGCGCATCCCCGGGTTATCTTCTACCACGAGCAAGGTTTCGTCATAATGATCCAACCGGGCAGCTTCTTTTTCATTCCCGGGTACGGAAGGCTGAAGCTCCAGTGGCAGTGGCTTGACGAATGGCGCTGCTGGCAGCGGTGCCGCCACCTTCGACCGTTTCATAGGAATTCTCACTACAAATGTCGTCCCTTCTTCCAGCTTACTCGTCACCGTTACTTGGCCATTAAGCAGGTGCACTAAAGACTGGGTCAAAGACAGGCCAATTCCTGCACCGGACCCATCTCCTCCCTGCTTATAAAACCGGTCAAATATTTGATCCAGGTTCTCTGCAGAAATACCGGTCCCGGTATCCATTACAGTAAACGTGACGACATCTTCCGCTTTATCCTTGCGAATACTAAAATCAAGTTTGATCTCACCTCCCGGCCGTGTGAATTTAAAGCTGTTCGAGAGGAGGTTAAAAAAGATCTTTTCAATTTTATCGGCATCCGTAAGGTAAACTGAGTCTGTTAAGGCAGGAGTATATACAAGGTCTATCCTGTTCTTGGTAGCCACTGTCTTGAATGAATCTACAATGTTTCCCATGAAAGAGGCAAGGCGCACCGGGGTGAGTTTTACTTTAGAATGACCACTCTCCAACTCCTGCACTTCTAGGACTTGATCGATAAGGTGTAGCAGCCGCTTACAATTTAAATACATGACCTTGAGGCGCTTTCTCATCCATTTGCCTGGTTTGCCACTTTCCATGATCTCTTCCAAGGGGCTGACAATGAGCGTTAGTGGGGTCCTGAATTCATGAGATACATCTGTGAAATATTCAAGTTTCAGCTTATGAACATCTTTAAGACGTTCCGTTTCCAACTGCTCTAACTTCAGGGTATGTTTGAGTTTTATGCCTTTGAGCGCATTATAACGAATAAGCCAAAAACCACACGATATAGCAATAGCGTAGATCACGAATGCCCACCACGTCTTCCATGGAGGTGGTAAAACAGTTATGGCCAACGCTGCTGCCTCTTCATTCCATACCCCATCGTTATTAGAACCTTTTACCCGGAATACATAGTCTCCTTCCGGCAGGTTGGTGAAAGTAACAGAACGCTTGTTATCCACATAACTCCAGTTTTTATCAAACCCTTCCAATATGTAGGCATACTGGTTATTTTCAGGCCTCAGGTAACTCAGCGCGGTAAACTCAAAGGTAACAACCGACTGGTCATAGGTAAGGATAATCTCATGTGTTTCACTGATCGCCCGGGATAAGATCTTGTTATCATCTCCCGGCAAAACTTCCCGGTTAGAAAGTTTGAGATGGGTGAGCACTATGGGAGGGACAAAGGCATTGTCTTCGAATTTACCCGGGTGAAAGCGAACATACCCATTGCTACCTCCTACCACGAATTCTCCTTGCCGGGTCTTGTAAAAAGCGCCTTCGTTAATTTCTTCAATAGGAAACCCGGCACTAAAGGGATAATTCTTAAACTGTCCTGGTGAGCGATCAAAAAGACTTAGGCCGTTTAGGGTAAAAAACCATAAACGCCGGGTATCGTCTTGCAAAGTGCCAAACACCACGTCGTTAGGGAGCCCGTTATTCCTGTGATAATGCTTTACGGTGCCGGTATGCGGGTTTAAACGGATCACTCCTTTCCCATAGGTAGCTATCCATAGCTCCCCGGTATGATCCTCCTGGATATGGTTGACCTCATCGATGGTGATCTGCTCATTTTCAACATCAAAAGTGCTGTAAGTTTTGATTTCACCGGTTTCGGGCACAAACATGACGGCACCGGAGCCCCTAGTAGCAAGCCATAAGCGGTTTTTACTATCCAATAAAATATTCTTTACGGAAAATGAGGGTGCCAGGGCCTTGAGCGCTTCGGCTCCGGGGTAGTCCACATACTTTTCTTGTAAAAGATCAAAGCATTGGAGTCCTCCTAATTTATCCGTCCCGATCCATAGGCGCTGGTCATTATCTTCGATAATGGCATTCACGATGGCACTCCCTAATTTCTGGTTGGCTGTACTAATATCTCCTGGGTAATGCTTGACGTCACCCGTTTTCATGTCCAACCGGTTAAGTCCTCCTCTAAATACCCCCGCCCATATATACCCTTGCGCATCCGTATACAAGGCTTTTATGATGCTACCCTGGAGTGTGTTATCAAGCCTGGGATCATGGTCAAATACGGAATGCTTTTGCTGCTGGCTATGGTAAACATTCACCCCGCCACGTTCTGTCCCAATGATGAGACGGCCGGCAGTATCCTGCGAAAATGCCCCCACCACGTTATAGCTCAGTGATCCCACCTGCCCGGGTATATGATAAAAGTGATCAAAACGTTGATTGTCGTAATCGAACACATTCACCCCTCCAAAATAGGTGCCGATCCATAAGCTGCCCTTATTGTCTTTAAAAATAGAGCGTACTGATCCATGAGAAAGCCCGGTAGCCTCTCTTTCTACATATTCAACATGGCGAATCTGCCCGGTACTATGAACAATATCCAGGCCATTGAACGTCCCTACCCAAACATTCCCATACCCATCCATCTCCAATGCCCTGATATTATTGTGTGCCAGTCTCTTCTTTTTATCCGCATGTCCCACGTGGTAATGATCCCAAATAGCGCCGTTTTTATCCAGCAGGTATAAGCCGTCGCCATAAGTGCCGATCCATAGGCTATCTCCATTGTCACTCGTGACGATATCTTCTACCCTAGCACTGGGTTGATCTTCCTCCAACTGCACCCGGTCTATGGTTCGAGTGCCCAGGTCTACGCGGTAAATACCGTCTCTTGAAGTCCCTATCCAGAGCCGATATCCTTCCCCTTGTTTGTGGAGTGCATACACTGGGCGCTGTATCAACTGTCGCTCTTCCTCATCCTTCGTAGTGACCGTTTTGAATTCTGCCTGTGCCCGGTCAAAATAGTACAGTCCGTGAGACCCTCCTACCCATACCTGGTCATAGGCATCAATGCTGAGCACGCGTAACTCACCTGTCTCCGGGTATTGCCCCGGAAGTCCGTAATATTCAAACTGCCCCGTAGAAGGGATGAACTTCTCCAATCCTTTGCCCGAAATGATCCACAAGTTACCACTTGAGTCACCTTGCAGGTCGGTGATCACATTGTTGGCCAACGAATGGGGGTTTTGCAAATCCGTTCGGTACACTGTGAAAGAGTAACCGTCATACCGGTTGAGCCCATCACGTGTGCCAAACCACATGAACCCGTATTGATCTTGCCAGCTGCAAAGGACCGTCGCCTGCGAAAGTCCATCTTCCAAAGAGATATGGTCAAAATACAGGTTTCTATCCTTGAGCAATGGCTGTCCTACCAGCGGCGGAACAAAGACAAGTAAAGTGAGTAACCGAACAATAGATCGCATGAACGTCAACGAGTTATTCTTTCGAATTTACCCGAAATCGGCTAAAGAATAAAACGGCATCGGTCCTAGAGGCCTCTTAAATGGCCCCAGGGAGAACCTAATGGCCATCGTACCCGGAATGTTAACAAAAATTTTATCTTGGATGGGTTCCGTGCGCTACTTCACAAGGTCCGACTGCCTAGGACTACTTTGTTAGATTTAAGTAATTGATAATGAAGTTTGTAGTTTTAAACCTAGTGCCAGCGAACTGCAAAGTATGGGTGATCAACCTCCTGTTCTAAATCCATCCAAAACCTATACCTAAAAACCTCATTCCTTAACTTTCTACCCTCGTCATTCCTTGCCGCCTGTGCGTTGGGCTAGGCGTGACAAGGAATCTTCGAAGTCGTGAAACGAAAACCCAGTATACTCAAAAAAAGGTTCACGTTCAACGACACAGCAGATTCCTGCTCTCGCGCATCGCTCACCCTGCAAGGCTGGCAGGAATGACGATAAAGAGGTTTTTTTCGTTTTTGATGAGGATACCCAACGGGCTCATCTTTCGCT
>JANQLQ010000064.1 GCA_028280565.1 Fulvivirga sp. | reverse complement strand
TTAGGGGTGAGCGCAGGCCTTAATTAACGGCATTAGAGCAGGAACCTGCTGTATCGTTGAAGGTGAACCTTTGTTTTAAAGTGTACTGGGTTTTCGTTTCACGACTCCGCAGATTCCTTGTCACGCCTGGCCCAACGTACAGGCTGCAAGGAATGACGATGTTGGAAAGTAAGGAATGACGTTCTTAGGTATAGATTTTGGATGGATTTAGCACAGGAGGTTGATCCCCCATCCTTTGCAGTTCGCTGGCACCAGGCTTAAAAACAAAAACTTCATTATCAATTACTTAAACCCGTAAAAGTAGTTCTAGGCTTTACAGGCCTTAGGTCCAAGACTGCTCATCTTATAGAAGTATTCAAAATCTCAAGGTTAAGCTACCGTCGCTAAAAGTACTGAAAGAAATAACTTAGCATAAGTTATATCGTGAATTATGGACAACAATGAATGGCCTTTCGATTTGAAAAGGAGCACCAGGTACAACGCCAGCATCAGTTTGGATCGAGACACTAACGATCCTCCCATCAGCAATAGCCTGTTCGATCCGGTTAAGCGCAGCTGGTGAGAATATCATCGTCATCATTATTGCAAGAGAATCACACAAGGGCAATGAGGGTAGTGAATAGAATTTTTGTTTTCATTTTCAATGGACTTAATGATTCATTCGGATTGTTTTAGCTCTTAGCTAAGAGGATTTGGGATCAAATTGTATTGATCACGCCATCCGCTAAGCTTTTCTAATGTAAGGCTCTTCGCCGACTTTTTCATACGAACCCCGGTTTTAGCTCTATATCGGCTCGAGCTTAACCGGTGTAGCAAATGTCCGTTTCACATTTCATCTTCCTAGGTCTTTAGCAGGCTAGTGTCGTGTCAAAAGAACTGCCCCAAGAAACCTGGGACAGTCCTCTCTTTTAATCATTTACATCTTCTTTCCTATGTAAAACACATATCCGTAAAAGGCTTTGTATTGATCATACAATTGTGCTTCATAACGTTGGTAGGCAATAAAGTCTTCAGCAGCCTTATTGCCCGCGTGCTTCCTTAGGAAAGCCTCTTGTGCCGAAACTTGCGGGGCATAAAAGTGTTCTGTCCAACAGTTCTCGGGCAAGATAAACGTAGCTACTGGAATGTACCCGGCTTTTTGTACTTGTTCTATTTTATTGGTAATAGTGTCTATACCGGGATAAGCGTCCATCCAGAATTTTTCTATCTCGGCGGGTCGTTCATCCGTAAACCATGACGCTTCGGATACTGCCACATACCCACCGGTTTTCAGGAATTCTTTCCATTCGCTAAGGCCGCGTTCAAAGCCGATGTTATAAATAGCTCCTTCACACCAAACCAGGTCCAACTCTTCCTGCTGGAACTGCAAGTTATCCATCGACCCCACGATACCTTTTACTCGTGGCTGGAGGTTGAGTTTGCCTGCATTTGAATTGAACTGTTCAATAAAAGTGGGAAAGACGTCCACACCCGTGATCTTCCCCGGTGCATGCTGTGCCAGCACCATGGTCTGACCTCCTGTACCACAGCCAAGGTCGGTAATGTGCGATTCTTGGGAAAGTGTGTCAATAAAGCTCAACGCTTTAAGAGTGACTTCCGGGCTACCCGGACCTTGTCGTTCTACGCTCGCATAATATTCGCAGATCAAGTTCATATCGAATTCTAGGATCGATTTATTTTCGTTACTCATGATGTTTAAAATTGTAGGTTAAGGACATGACGTAAACAAGCCATGCTTTGAGTCAAGCCTTAATGATTAATAATGTATGTAAATAGAAATCACCCCGGCAAGAATATGCCTGGGTACATTGGGGTATAACCTTGGGCGGGAATGCCAAAGGTTATTTACTTCACCGAATCCTTTTTAAACTTAAACATCCAGAAAATTTGGTAATGCGAAGGTAGCGCTTTTTGCTTTTGGTGTTACTAACATGAGGGGTTTATATACTTCAAAAGATTTTATCTTTTCTGACCAGAGTACTTTTAAAGCCCCTTAAAGTTGGTCAAAGAGAATGATCTGGACCACACCGGAAAGGATGATCACGACGCTCTTCTATGTTCAAAATTCGTACAAGAACTTTTCTATAATTTTCACAAATCATCTAACTGTTTTTTTTATAGGAATAAATACATACAGAGGGTTCAAATTAATACCTTTGATAGTTTAACCCCCTTAATAGTGAGTCTGGGCTATAATGAGGCAAAGACAATCGGCATTAAAAATGAAGAATCCCAGAGTGTCTTTAAAGCAATTTGCTTAACTAATTCACTAAAGAATTAATCCGTAGGCAAAAGTTTTAACTCATCAATCCATACATGCTCGATTGGCATAACCATGTATATTGAAATAGGTACATCTTTTGTTACATAAAATGATTGTGATTTAAAAACCCATCCTGTATCTTCTATTCCCCAATTAGCACCAAAACCATTTGCCTCAATGCCTAGATTAAGTCTTGTGACATAATCATCGCCTTGTTTCACAATTATCCATACACTTCCATTTGTGCCTTGCTGTCCATAAGCTCTAATCCAACTAGATATTTCATAATTTTTATTTATTCCAATGTTTATGGGTGTTTTTAGTTTCAATTCAGTGTATGTATTAATATTTCCATTTATGTAGCTTGAGTCATTTCTATTGTAAAGGCTTCCGGAACCTGTCTGGAATACAGTGTCTACGATTGAAGTGATTAAGGTACCTTGAGTATTACTAAAGGACCAATTAGTTTCAAAACTTTTTAAATCCTCAAAACTTCCACCTGGTATCAGGTTACTTGTCAGAGTTTTTGAGTTTACAATGTTGCTACCGCCTAATCGACCAAATTGGTTCATCACAAAAACTCGGTAATAATAATCATTTGATACTATAAGGCCTTCGTCAATAAAAGTGGTATCTTCTGGAATCGTCGAAACATAAACTAATACGCCGGTATTTTCATCAAGCCCTGGGGAGTTATGCCTGAATAATTTGTATTCATAAAAGTCAGAAGCATCAGTTTCACTCCAAGTTAAACCCATACTAGTTGAGCTTATGTTAACAGGATCGTTTAGAATAACTCGTTTTGGAAGCAACAGATATTCTAAATCGGTATTTGATTGATCAACATAAATTTCATACTCTTTTTGCCTGAAATCACTCCTTTGATCTCCCTGGCTTATATATAAAGAATGTCTTCCAGATGTAATGTTGTCTATCTGGAAGGAACCATCAACTGCAGATATCGTTGACCAATTCTGAATGCTATCGATAGTTACATGGGCTCCCTCAACGGGCCTGTTGTTACTTATCACCACTCCTCGGATTGTAGAATTATTTGACTGTGGTTTTTCTTCGTTACAGCTACAAATCAAGGACATTAAAATTATTAACGATATGATTATTGGCAATACTCTCATGCGTAAATGATTTACCACAAAATAACATGAAATGGATTATCCATACCATGATTTTCGTCAGCCTAAAGTGTTTTTTACGAAACATGTTTGTACCCATCTTTAACCATTTACACCATCACTTACTTAGAACATCCTCCCACAGTAAAAATTAAGTGAATGTTCTATCCTCGAATCTAGAAGTGCCGCCATCTACACCTGAAACTAGAGTATGGTATCTAGACTCATAATTGTGATTTGGCATCTATCAGGCCTAGAGGGTTTGTATATAGGCACATTATTCTGCCGCTCTTCACAAATTCATCCGCCTACTTTTAAATCATTGAGCTTCCTGCTAAATTAACATCGCTTGAACCAGACTTTCAACCACTATGAAAAGACCTTATCAAAATCTTATACTTATTGTTTGTGCCTTACTACTTTCTGTAGCTACTGATGCCCAACGCAGGAGAGGAAGCACTCCCCCACCCCCCTCTTTGCTAGCCGATTCTACTTTTGAAGGGCTAAAACTTCGTAATATCGGTCCCGCTTTTATGTCGGGCAGGATCGCGGATATTGCTATACACCCGGAAAATGAAAACACTTGGTACGTAGCCGTAGGCTCCGGTGGAGTGTGGAAAACGGTGAATTCCGGGACCACATGGACGCCCATTTTTGATAAGCAGGTCTCCTACTCTATCGGTTGTATCACCATAGACCCCAATCACCCGCATGTCATCTGGGTAGGGACGGGTGAGAATATTGGTGGGCGGCACGCCGGGTATGGAGATGGTCTATATAAGAGTGAAGACGGTGGCCTTACCTGGAAGAATATGGGGCTTGAAGCCTCGGAGCGTATCTCGGAGATTATCATCCACCCGGAAAACTCGGCAGTGATGTGGGTAGCGGCCCAAGGGCCTATGTGGAGCAAAGGCGGGGAACGTGGACTCTACAAGTCCACAGACGGCGGGGCTACTTGGAAAAAGACATTAGGAGACAACGAATGGACGGGCGTAACAGATATTGCCGTAGACCCCCGCAACCCCGACTGGATGTATGCCGCCACTTGGGACCGGCACCGGACCGTAGCCGCGTACATGGGCGGTGGACCGGGAACGGGGATCTATAGAAGTACGGACGGCGGTGAGACCTGGACCAAGCTCACCAACGGGCTACCCAAATCCAATATGGGTAAGATCGGGCTAGCGATATCCCCACAGCAACCGGACATTGTCTATGCTGCTATCGAATTAGACCGGAGAACCGGCGGGGTTTTTCGGTCGGCAGACCGTGGGACCACATGGGAGAAACGTTCCGACGCCGTAGCCGGGGCTACCGGGCCGCATTACTACCAAGAGTTGTATGCCTCACCCCACCAATTTGAGCGCTTGTACCTGGTAGACGCATGGATGCAATATTCCGAAGATGGGGGAAAGACCTTCAAAAGGCTAAATAGAGATCATAAGCATGGGGATAATCATGCCATTGCCTTCAAACCCAGTGACCCTGACTACCTGCTGGTAGGCACTGATGGCGGGGTTTATGAAAGTTTTGACTTGGGGGCGCATTGGAGATATATGGAAAACCTGCCGATCACGCAGTTTTATAAAGTAGCTGTAGATGACGCCGAACCGTTTTATAATGTTTATGGTGGTACACAGGATAATAGCACACAAGGCGGTCCCTCGCGGACGGACAATGTTCATGGCATCCAAAACTCTGATTGGAAGATCGTTTTAAATTGGGACGGGCACCAACCCGCGACGGAGCCGGGGAACCCTAACATTATGTACGCGGAACGCCAAGAAGGAAATCTCTCGCGCGTAGACTTGATCACAGGTGAAGTGATCGACATCCAACCACAGCCAGGCGCTGATGAAGGACATGAGCGCTTTAACTGGGACGCTCCCATCTTGGTAAGCCCGCACTCTCCACAACGCATTTATTTCGCTTCTCAGCGAGTATGGCGGTCCGACAACCGAGGCGATGAATGGAGAGCGATCTCCGGCGATCTTACTAAAAATCAAAACCGTATTGAGCTCCCGATCATGGGCCGTAAGCAAAGCTGGGATAATGCTTGGGATTTCTTGGCCATGTCCAATTACAATACCATTACTTCACTGGCCGAATCTCCCCAGCAAGAAGGCCTGATCTACGTCGGTACGGATGACGGGCTGATCCAGGTCACCGAAGATGGGGGAAATAATTGGAGAAGGATCAACGTAGGCAGTATTCCCGGTGTGCCAGCCACCGCTTTTGTGAACGACATCAAAGCCGATCTTTTTGACGCCAATACTGTTTATGTAGCCTTGGACAATCATAAGTACGGGGACTTCTCACCTTACCTGGTAAAAAGCACCGATAAAGGAAGGACTTGGCGATCCATCAAAGGAAATATCCCGAATAGGACCCTAGTATGGCGAGTGGTGCAAGATCACCAAAAAGCCGGCCTGCTTTTCGCCGCCACGGAATTTGGGATCTACTTTACCATAGATGGGGGTAGTCGTTGGGTAAAACTAAAGGGAGGCGTTCCTACTATCTCCTTCCGTGACCTGGCGATCCAACGGCGAGAGAACGACCTCGTAGGCGCATCTTTTGGCAGGGGTTTTTATGTTCTAGATGACTATTCGGTACTGCGCGAAGTGACCGAGCAACAGCTGCAACAAGAGGCCGCACTCTTCTCCACACGAAAAGCTTGGTGGTACATCCCCCGGCCTAAGCTAAGCTTCGATGATGAGAAGGGATCACAAGGCGCTTCTCATTTTGTAGCTCCTAACCCCGATTTTGGAGCGGTATTCACGTATTATCTTAATGAGGGGGTAAAGTCTAAAGCGGAAGCAAGGAAAGAAAAAGAAAAAGCGCTTAACCAGCAAAAAAGGGATGTTCCCTTTCCTGGTTGGGAAGCTTTGGAAGGAGAACAACGCGAGGTGGGCCCGAAGGTCTTGCTGGTTGTAAAAGATGAGAGTGACAATGTAGTTCGCCGGGTGGAAGGACCGGCCAAAAAAGGATTCCACCGTATCGCTTGGGACCTGCGCTATCCCGCCCCGGACGCCCTTCCTCTTGACCCTGCACCCAGTCCCGATGGCCAAGGACCTAAAGGCATGCTAGCGGCGCCGGGCACCTATTCTGTAACATTGCACAAACAAGTAAATGGAGTGACCACCTCATTAGCGGGGCCCGTACGTTTTGAAGTGACCCCTTTACGCGAAGGAGCATTAAAAGGAGCTTCACAAAACGAGGTAAGCGCCTTCTACCGGTCTTTTGAAGAGGTTACCGGCAAGATCTCCGCCCTCGAAATGGATTGGAGCAAAACCAATAAACGCGCTAAAGCAATGCAAAAGGCACTATTACAAACCCAGGCTGATCCCGGGAACCTCGACACCAGGCTACACAGTTTACAAAATTCTTTGCATGCCATCGATACTGAAATGCACGGCAACCGGGCAAAAGTATTAGTGGGCGAAAAGACAAAACCCACCCCGGGAGAACGGGTTTTTGCCCTGTATCGTGGTTTGAGCAATTCTACCTACGGGCCTACGGCTACTCACCGGAAGACGTTACAAATTGTTCAAGAGCAATTAAACGCTTTAGATAACCAATTGCAACAAGCCAAAAGGGAAATGGAGCAATTGGCACAGGCTATTGTGGAGGCTGGGGGGCCGATAGTGGCGGAGTAACTCGGTACGGGGTTGCGGTGGTTGCCGGCTATTGGTGCACCTTCGCAGAGAACTCTGAGACTGGTTTTGGACACATTCTAAATGTGATGATCGATACAATGAATTAAAGGTGTCTTCGATTGAAATAAAATTCATTCGACCTCGTCAAGTCTACTTGGTTGCTTCGTTATTCGATGTCTCTGAATCCGTTGCAGGAGACTCTCAGTGCCATTAAAGTAATAATGAAGGTGAAGGTACTATTGGCTTTGTACAATAACAATACATCTGGCGTAACCATTGGGTAACAAATGTGTTTCCTATTAAAAACGCAAACGGTAGTCAAGTGTGGAGGCACAATAAGAAATAATACCCTGATACTCTTGTATGCTATCGAACAACCCCAGGGCCCTACATTAAGATTCTATTCCAAGCCAAACTGCTCTAATATCAATCATTTTGAACCTTCATAAAAATCCTAACGTATGGCCCAAATTATACACTTTCTAAGGTATGTTTATTATCTCCTTTCACTCAACTTTTTCTTCCCTAGCTAAAGGTGTCAAAATCATGGGATTGAAAATCATTTACTTTTTAAATATTTTTTCAGTTTTCATTCTGCTTCCTTCCATGGTTTGAAATAGATATAAACCTTTAGGTAAGCTATCGAAGTCAAGAGCCTCTTCGACGTTTTCTCTTTCCCAAATAGTTCTTCCATGTAAATCCATTACTTTTACTGTATTTTGTAGGTGGAATTCGATGCTCTCTACCTGGGCTCTTTTCTTACCTATTCTACCACCTGAAGAACTCGAATTTAGTGTTACCAAATAAGTGTCACTTTCATTGTTACCTTCGTCTTCCTCTGCTACAGTATTATCAGGATCAACTACAAAAATCACACGCCACTGCTCCCAGGGGTTTGTGGAATATTTTGGTGGCGTATTCATTGTAGTAGTAAGTTCTCCACTATTCTTATTTGGATCGATGACTGGAATACTCTTAACTCCAGCGAAGAAGTCATTATCAACATCAAGATCAGCGTTCTCAGACCAATATATCTTAACTTCAGTTTCAGGTGAAGAAATGGCTCCTGTATTGTAAACTATCAAATCTATGTTGTACGATTCATTTTCAATGAATTCAGCTTGAGACCCAGCTCCATCCAGGTATGGAGATGTCACAATTAGATCAGGTCTTTCTGATAACCCAATGGTTATGGGTAAATTACTCCTGTTGTTATTTTCAGATAATTCTGTTGTGTTGTCGTCCGCATCTGCAATGGCAATGATATATTTGGACCCTGTAGGATAGGAAGCAGGCACTGTTCCGTTTATCGTAATCGCTGAACTTGAACTTCCAGCGCCGAGATTACCAACGGCAAAATTTCCCAACTCGGTTGCCCCAACTATGGATGAGCTGCTACCAGAAAGGTAGACTCTGGCATAACCCGCATTACCCAAACCATCACCTTGGTTCCTTACTCTAAAGGTAATGGAGATCGCATTACCGCGATCCGCAGAATTAGGTCCCGATAAATTGGTGATCACGAAGTCTGGCTCCTGCCCAATTATCTCCTTTTGAATAACAACAATGTTATTATTTTCACTTAATTCATTCTTAACTAAATCATCCTCGTCAACGACAAATATGATGTATTTAGAGCCTGCTTGCGACTGGGAAAAAGTATAATCGAATTCCAGCAATGCCGGACCAGTACCCGGCTCCAACAGTGGAACAGGCGCAGAGCCCATCAGTTCGTCATCCGGGCTTAACAAATTATCACTGGATAAATAACAACGTACATCGGTCCGTACGCTGGCCACCGTGGCATCTCCACTATTGGAAACAGAAGCATAATGACCTACTGGCTCGCCAACATAAGCTGGTATAGTTGACATGGAGCCAGAATAAGCATTATCAAACCATAAGTCAGCCCTACCTATTTTTTTCGGTATCACAATAATGTTATTGCTTTCACTTAATTCATTCTTAACTAAATCATCCTCGTCAATGACAAATATGATGTATTTAGAGCCTGCTTGCGACTGGGAAAAAGTATAATCGAATTCCAGCAATGCCGGACCAGTACCCGGCTCCAACAGTGGAACAAGCGCAGAGCCCATCAGTTCGTCATCCGGGCTTAACAAATTATCACTAGATAAATAACAACGTACATCGGTCTGTATACTGGCCACCGTGGCATCTCCACTATTGGAAACAGAAGCATAATGACCTACTGGCTCGCCAACATAAGCCGGTATAGTTGACATGGAGCCAGAATAAGCATTATCAAACCATAAGTCAGCTTGACTTTTAGATTCAAATGTTAAATGGGTGAAAATAATTAAAAATACGAGTCTTTTCATGGCCTTATTGTTTGGTTCTCCCACAAGTTTATTGCTTTTCTCAATACTATAAAATATGATTTAAATCATAAGCAATATGGGTGTTTAGCCTATAATTCGATCTCAATAACGGCTATGAAACCTCTCTTCGTTTTCACCTTCTAAGTGTTCTCCAAACTTAGTTCATAATGCGTTTCCTGCACTTTCTCAGAGTATCTCGTAGACGACTTTGAGGCTCGCTTGAAAAAAACTCTAAAAATTTCACAAATACAATGATTACGAATGCCCCGACTGAAATCTGATGCAATCGTGATTGTTCACTTCTACTTGTTTGCTTTATACTTCAATAGCCCAGGGTCCCTTGAAGGAGACTATGAGCAGGAGTGGAAGGAGCATGACTTTGGGTATTTGAGCCTAAATCAAAACGTGTATTTCACAAACGCTTCAATGGCCTCATACTCCGTAAGGCCAAGCTTGTCATAACGTTTGGCAGTAGCGCTGTTGCGGTCTTCAGCACGCTGCCAAAATTCGCGGGCATCTTCCCCGGGAAATACGGGGGTATCTTTTTGGGACTGGTGTTTGAAGATGGCTTTTCGTTTGCGCATCACGTCGATAGGACTTAAGGGAATAGCCATTTCTATCTTTTCGATGTCCCATTCTTGCCATGCGCCGCGGTATAGCCAGAGATAACAGTTTTTGGTCCAGGGCTCGGACTTCAGGTCTTTTAAGGCTAGCATGATCGCATCCAGGCAGACTTTGTGGGTGCCATGCGGGTCATGCAGATCGCCGGCGGCAAATACCTGGTGCGGCTGCACTTCGACCAGCAGCTCTTTGATGATGCCAATATCAGCGTCCGACAGTTCTTTTTTCATAATGTTGCCGGTTTCGTAAAAGGGCAGGTTCAAGAAATGTACGTTCTCTTGTTTTACCCTGCAAAACCTACAGGCCGCACTGGCTTCTGCCCTACGGATCAATCCCTTGATGATCTTAAGCCGGTCACTGTTTTGATCCCCTTGTTTTTTACCTTTTAGATCTTCGACCACCTGGTCGTAGGTGTTTTGTAATACCCCGTCATCTTTCCCTAGCGCTCCTTCCAGCAGCTTGGCAAATTCGGCAAAGCGAATGGCATCATCATCAAATACGGCAATGTTACCCGAGGTCTGGTAGGCCACGTGTACATCATGCTCTTGTTCTACTAATTTTAGCAAGGTGCCTCCCATGGAAATCACATCATCATCCGGGTGCGGGCTGAAGACGATCACCCTCTTTTTGGCCGGTAGTGCTCGTTCCGGGCGGTGGGTATCGTCAACATTGGGCTTACCCCCCGGCCAACCGGTAATGGTATGCTGGAGCTCATTGAAGATCTTTACGTTAAGCTCTTGCGAATAATTCGGGAACATGATCAGTTCGTCGAGCTCGTTCTCTTTATAGTCTTTGTCCGTTAACTTGAGGATCGGTTTATCCAATTTTTCGCTGAGCCAAATCACGGCGCGTTTGCGAAGGGCGTCGTTCCACTCACAAAAGCCGGTCAGCCATGGGGTTTTAAACCGGCTAAGCCCTGTCCCAGCGGTCGTATCCAGTACGATTTCGGCATCGGGATGGTTTTGAAGGAAAGAAGATGGGATCTCCTTAGTAACCTCGCCCTCTACCGCTGTACTCACAATGGCCGCTTTCTTTTCTCCCCAGGCCATGAGGAACACCTTTCGGGCTTTAAAAATACTCTTCACCCCCATGGTCAACGCTGTGCGTGGGACAAACTCTTCTTTTATAAACTCCCGGGTCGCATCGCTGATCGTGATCGGGTCCAGCTTCACGATCCGGGTTTTAGAACGAAAACCTGACCCCGGCTCATTGAACCCGATATGCCCGGTACGGCCAATCCCCAGCACCTGGATGTCGATCCCTCCTACGGCATCGATCTTATTTTCATATTCTTCGCAATAACGGTTGACTTCGGCTTTATCAATGGTTCCCGAGGGAATATTAATGTTCTCTTTGGGGATATCCACATGATCAAACAAATGATAATTCATAAAATAATGATAACTCTGGGGAGAATCCGGGGAGATCGGGTAATATTCGTCGAGATTGAACGTGATCACATTTTTAAAGCTCAGCCCATCTTGCTTATGCATTCTTACCAACTCCTGGTATACGAGTACAGGTGTGGCCCCAGTGGCTAAGCCCAGCACTACAGGCTGTCCGGTCGCTTGTCGCTTAAAAACTAGGTCAGCAATATGCTCTGCCACGTATTTTGAAGCCTCTTTAGGATCTCCAAAAAGGGTCACGGGGATCTTTTCCAACTTCGTTTGAGAGTGATCTAATGTTGTCATTTGTGTGATGATTTAAGCCTACTTATATTCAAATTTAATTTTGTGCTCGAGCACATAAATTGAAACATCAAAGAACAATTCACTAAACATATTTTAAAAACTAGGATAGATGGCCTTCGCCGGGTACATGGCCTTGATCACCTCTTGCACGCCGGGATCGGTAAAGCCGGTATAGAAGAAATAGACCTCACCTTGTACTCCCTCTGCCCGGTTGGATTGCACCATATCTGCAATGAATTGCTGGCTGGGCAGGTATCCTCCTAAAAATAGAAGCAATCCCGGGTAGAAGATCGACCTGCCTGCGGGGTCCAACCGGTTCAATTGTGAATTGAGAAGGTTCCGATATACCTCTATCCCTTGGCTCTCTCTCCGGTAGAGTTGCGGGCTCACGATATCACAATATTCATTTTCCACCCAATGCGTATAATCTTGCAGGTATTCATCGTACCCGAAACTTAACGGGCTTGGGGACATCGCTACGACCATGTCGGCATTTTCTTTTTTTACAGAATCGTAAAGCGCCTGTCCAAAAGCATTAATGATATCCGCGCGCCATCTTAACCAGGCCGTGTTCCGGGATTCACGAGGGGGATCTTGCCCTTCGTGTTCTGTCCTGTATTTGTCTACTGTGTAGTCATCATAACCTGCTTCCGTAGGGCAGGCGGGCAAGCGATCATCGCCTTGTACACCGTCTATGTCCGGGTAATTCTCTACCACCTCGGTGACCAGGTCGACCATGAACTGTTGCACCTCCGGGTGGAAAGCGTTCATCCAGTAAAAGCCATTCTTTACCACGATGTCGCCATTGACGTCTTTCGCCTGCCAATAAACAGGAGAATTGTCGAGGATGGGGCCGGGACTCCCGTTAAATGCGGCAAATCCGTATTCAAACCAGGCCATCACTTTGATGTCCCTGGCATGCGCGGCATCGATCAGCTCCCGTAGCGGATCACGGCCGGTATAAAGAGGATCGATCTCGTTGCCTGTTATCGCTTGGGCTACCTGGCTGGGATAGGTAGTGAGCGCCTTGTTCCATGTCACCACAAAGATGGTGTTAATGTTCAGTTCGTCGCACAGCGCTACGGCTTCTTCTATTTGGGCTTGGGAGTTCAATACGTTGCTATCCACGTTAGTAAGCCACACTCCACGTACACCTACATCTTGGGGTTGTACATTCACCTGTACGGTATAGGTTCTTTCATCCCCGTTTTCAGCCGTGACCGTATAGCTTACGGGACTGGTAAAGTCTTGATTTTCGGTAAGCGACGGGACCACGGTGGCGTCTTCATCAAGCTCGATGGCCACAGCCATATCGTTTATCGCTGTGCCAAACGGGACAGAAGCTGTGATCACATTTCCTTCAATCTCCCCACGGATGAAGGCACTGGATAGGATGAAGGATTTGATCTCGTTGTCATCGCTTTTAGGAACATCGATCACTTCTTCTTTTAACCGTACGGTTACCGTGTAAACTTGGTTGGTCCCATCCTCGGCGGTGACCACATATACTACGGGGTTGGTAAAGTCTTGTGCTTCACCCGAGGGGGGATCAATGGCAGCTCTGTCAGAAATACCAATGATAGGGACTAGCGCCGAGACATCGGTATTGGCGGGCAACGTATCAATGACCGTGTAGTTCACATTGTCGATGGCAGCGCCTGTATTGCCTGTTATGCCTTGGAATTCGAAGTCCAAGATTGCATTTTCCGCGCTCGGCTCTTCGGAACTATCATCATCTCCACAAGCCACCCAAAATAAAGGGATCAAGGAGAGGACCATAAAACCGATTCGTTTTGTTAGTGTATTGAATGTATTTTTCATGATCATTTGAATTAAAATGTGGGGAACGGGGCCTTATGGTCATAATGATCTTTAAAAAGATCTTTGAATTTCTTTACCCCTTCAAAAAAGAAGAATACTTCTCCGTGAATACCTGCTGCCCGGTTTTCTTCCAACTTACGCGTTAGAAGCTCATGGGAAGGGTTATAGTCATCTACCTGCAACAAAACACCGGGATAGAAGATGCCATGGTTCTCTTGAGCTAATTGTTTGGTAAGTATTTCATCCAGCAACAACGTATAGGCCTCTAGGTCATACCGGTAAAGTTGTGGACAGAGCAAGTCCACATATCCTTCCTCTACCCACGTAGGCCAATCTTGCAAGTAGTTTTCCTTACTCCAAGGGTAGATGCTCGGCGACATAGACACGATGCAGTTCGGATCCCACTTTTTGACTTGATGGTACAATCTACCCATAAAGGCATTGAGCTTTTGGGCGCGCCAATCGACCCAGTCGGGGTCCGCTTCGTTGCTGGGCGGAGATTGCCCGTTGTGTTCTTGCTGATAAAGCCCTACAGTGTATTCATCGTACCCGCTATTTACCGGCATGGCGGGCAAGCGGTCATCTCCCTGGATACCATCCACCTCGTAGTTTTTAACTACCTCTCCTACCAGCGATAAGATAAAATCTTGTACCTCGGGATGAAACCCGTTCATCCATTGGAACTTATTCTTTGCCGTTATTGATCCGCTTGCATCTAAAGACACCCAAGCAGGTTTTGTTCGCAATAACATGCCGCCATCCGCTTCGTCATAGGAAGACGCAAAACCAAATTCAAACCAGGCAAATACTTTAATGTTCCGCCGATGTGCCGCTTCAATAACTTCCTGCAAAGGATCACGATCTCCATAAACCGGGTCTATCTCGTAGCCGGTAAGGTTTTTCATCACCTCGCTTTTATACAAGCTATACCCCCTATTCCAAGTGACGACAAAAATCGTATTGAAATTCAACGAATCTAGTAAAGCGACCGTTTCTTCTATTTTTTCTTTGGAACGCAAAGCATCACTTGCCACATTGGTAAGCCAGACTCCCCTAACCGCCTCTTTTATTTCTCGCGGGGGGCTAGGCGAGCACGATAAGCACATAGAGAGCGCAACCATGCCTAAGAAAACGAAGCCGTGAAGCCGATCTACAAACATATTTTTGTATACCTTTTTGCCTTTGGAAAATAGGAAAAAGTGCCGCTTGACAGGGCACCTTTTCCATTAGCATGAATCATCAACTAACCAAAAATCAATACGTTTAACTTCCTGCTTCTAAGGTAAGCCTGAATTTAGCCAGCGCTTGGTTAGTGATCAAAATGTAGACCTCCGCTTCGGATTCACTTACTTTATTGTAAGTGACATTTCCACTGGCATCTGCATTGTCGGTCGTATTTCCTTGCACAAAATCCTCGGAATAGATCACCTCGTCTGCGGTCACGTTGTCAAGCCCGTTCGTCACGTCAATTACTAGCAAACGGCTTTCGTTGGCACTTCTTGGGAAAACCGAAGCAATGACCGTCCTGTCACATAGGTTAAAGACCACGAAGTTATTGTAAAAGAAATCCACCAAGTCTCGATTTTCATTCGGAAGCTGCTGTTGGATACTGCCATCGGTGAGAGACAGCGTAGCTACATCTACGTCGTTACCGTTCACCCAGACTACGTCATCGTCTACACTGAGTGCAGTGGCATGTGCCCTGGACCCCAGGCCAGAAAGCCCAAAATCGCTACTGCGTATGATGGTAGGGGTTTCGTTGAGTATTCCGCCTGTAACTTCCCAGCGGTATACATCGGCTCCGCGTTGGCCGGCAGAAAAATTCCTTCCGTAGGCCGTGTAGATCACGGCGTCTCCTGTAACGTCGCCAATCACTGAAAGATTATCTCCTAACCTGACCACATCGCTCACTTCATACTCAAGGTATACCTCGGGGGCACTGGTTTCTGAGGCCCACCGGTATATTTTAAAAGTGGCTGTCCCGTTGCCATTATGATCGACCACATTACAGGCCAAAATGGATCCGTCGGCACTGGTTTCCACATCGGAGATCTTCAAGCTTCCACCGTCTACTCCTGTCATGTCCAGGTCGCCACGGGAATCTCCGTTAGCAGGATCCAAAAACTTAATTTGATCATGGTTGAACGAAGCGTATACGTGATCATTGCCATACGCTATCCCATCTTCCCCGTTACTCGTAAACCAGTCAGGCAAAGTGCCTTGAAAAGTTGTTAAAGCCCAAACTGCACTACTTAATGTAAGTACGGGCTGGCTATCCTCCCCTGCTACGGTGATGATCACTGTCCAGTCCTGGGTAGTGCCATCTTCGGCAGTAACGGTATACACTACCGGTGTAGTGAAATCCTGTGGTGTCTCGGAAGTAGGCTGTACGCTCGCCTCTTGCGAGATCCCGATCATAGGTGCCAGCGTGGTCACATCCGTACCAAAAGGAACGGTGGCCCTAACCGTGAAATTATCGCCATTAATATCCCCGGTGACATTGCCACCCAGGCATCCTCCCTCTAATTCAAACGATGTGATCTCTTTTCGTTTGCTGAGTAATGGGCCGTCGTCACCGTCATCGTCACCACAAGAGACAATGGCCATTATCCCAAGTAAAAAGATGACAGACAAGAAAATGTTTGACACTTTTTTCATAGCATTAAAACTCATATTTAAAAGAAACTTTATCGAAGACGTTGTCGATCTTCATACATTTTAGTTTAACTCAACGGTGTAAGCGCCTATACCATTATTGGTAATTAAGCCATAAACCGTTACCGTGCTACCTGCTGTTTCAAAAGCAAGTCCTCCAGTAGCATTAATATTGGTAGCGTCCAAAGAATTATCGCTAAATTCTACACGCTGTATATCATCTTCTGTAACTTGTGGCAGCCCGTTGGTTACATCGATAAATACTAGGTCTTGCGTACTAGGATTAGGTGTGTTAATAGTGACTAAGACTTTATTAGCACCCAATTCAAAATAGACTAGGTCTGAAGTAAAGCCTGTCAAAACCCCGGTTGCTTCATTAATGATTGCTGCAGGTAATTCTTCCTTGACCGTACCATCCGCACCTACCAAAATAGGCTGGATCTTGTTTCCATTGACCAAAAGATCAGAATTGGCGTCCGCTGACAGCGGGAAGATGGCCGTAAAGCTTCCAAAGTTATCCACTTCAGACACTGTGGTTATGGTAGGAGTGGAACTTGATACTGTACCATTACTCACTTCCCAACGGTATATTTGGTTGGAATCATTGCTAGCAGCATAGATATATCCTTCTCCATCCATATCTCCGACCACGGCGAAATTATCTATCCTGAACGGGACGCTCTCCCAAGTTAAGATTACTTCTTGAGTGGCTGACTCGTCGTCCCATTGATATACATGCCAATTGCCCCCTGGCAATGAACCCGAACTACCGATGATATTATTTCCGGCGTCCACTTTAACAGCAACGATATTTGCATACACACCAGTAACAGTCACTGTATGGCTTAGAAAATCATCTACTACCTTTTCGTCACCTGTGGAAGGGTCCAGTATCCGTATTTTATCACGGTTATTCATGGCATAAACAGACCCATTACCAACAGCGATATCAGCATCATTATTGATTGTAAACCAGTTAGGGAGTGCATCAGTCCCTGCCACTCTCAATACCTTTTCCCATACCGGCGTTATCGCAAGACCAGGCTTAGGAAGTATGGTCACCGTAACCTGGTACACATTCGTACTCCCGTCCTGTGCAGTCACTGTATAATCGACCGGGCTGGAAAAATCTTGCTCTACACCACTGGCCGGCGCCACTGAGGCCAGGTCTGAAAGGGTGATGGTAGGGGCCAAAGCACTCACATCGGTACCAAAAGGTACGTCAACGGCCACATCGTTGCCCGTGATGACTCCCGCAACATCGGGATCGAGACTTTCAAATATGAAAGTGGTGAGCTCTTTTTCTGAAGAACCAGCCGTTACGTTCACCGTCACGGTGTACGTGGCTTCGGAGCCATCTTCAGCGGTAACGGTATAGGTGACCGGGCTCGAAAAATCCTGTGCCTGGCCGCTGGCAGGGCTTACGGTAGCTTCTTGCGATATGGTAACCGTAGGCTCTAACGCAGTCACATCTGTACCGAAAGGTACCATGGCCGTAATAGCCGTTCCGTTTATGTTGCCCTGTACGGCTGGGGTGAGATCAGCAAAGACAAAAGATAAGATCTCTTTGGCATCACTTAAGGGTTCGCCATTATCATCGTCATCGTCGCCACAGGCGGCAAAGAACGTGAGCATGGCGAAACAAGATAACACACTCAATAAGGTGTTTAGATTTAAGTACTTACTTTTCATTGTTGTTAGGATTTAGATTATTTTCAAAGATCATTGGGTTCATTGTTCAGTGGGGTTTAGTCTATGTCCCACCACACCCGGGTGGTTACAAGGTCTGGGTTGTTTTGAACAGCTCTTTCGTAATTTACTGCGTTCAAGGTCCGCTCTTCGACAGGGTATCGTACACGTGTAGGCACGGTAGATCCACCTGTTTCGCTAAGCCCATCGGTATTGGGGATCGGATTCAGTACCGGGAATCCAGTTCGTCTATATTCTGCCCAGGATTCGAAGCCATTATTGATGTTCGCAACCCATTTTTGAGTGATGATCTGCGCTAATGCGTTGCTGTCATCGTAGCGTATGGCGGGTTCGTCTAAAAACGCATCGATATCGGCAGATGTGATCTCTATCACTGGCAATACGTTCCCTGCATCGGGAACGCGTCCTTGCAGGTTGTCGTAGACCTCCAGCCAATAGTTAATGGAAGCGCGGATGCCGTCTTCGTAATGTTCTTGCGGGCTGCCCGCGGCCCAACCTCTTAATGCGGCTTCGGCCTTCAAGAAACAAACCTCGGCGTATTGCAACGCTGCACTTGGGGAATACGCCCCGGAAATGATATCACTGTCTTGGGAGAAGTCATTACGATTGATCGCGTTCACTTCAATGGGATTCAATCCATTGGTAAGCCCTACATAATTCCCGTTCACCGGGGTGGCGTAGACGGGGAGCCGGGGATCGTTATTATCCTGCAAGTAATCAATGAGGGTGTTGCTGAAACGATATTCGTTGAAGCTTTTGATCAGGGACATCGGCTGTACATTCTCATCCGCTCCCCCAAAGTCCCGGCCGTAATTCATGATCGCCGATTGCTCATTATTCTCGATAAGCCGGTTATCTGCCAATACTTCCCTTACATTTTCTTCGGCAAGGACAGGATCCACTCCTGAAATACGCATGGCCAATCTCAAGCGCAGGGAGTTCGCAAACCGCGTCCAGCGATCAATACTCCCTCCATACATGACATCATTGGCGCTAAAATTCAGTGTCCTGGACGGGTCAAACTGGTTTACGGCATCTTCAAGCTCTAAAAGCATATCCCGGTAAATATCCTCTTGCCGGTCATAGGCAATCATCAAGTCCCCTTGGAAAGCTTCGAAATATGGAACATCACCCCAGAAATCGGTGATCCGGTGCATGATAAACACCTTCCATATACGCGCTATGGAGGTTTTGTTGATCTTTTCCGGTTCATCTTGCGTTAGGTTGATCACCTGCTGGCAATTCATAGCGTAATCGGCGTATGCTTCTTCCCAGTAATCGGTAAGCCAATCGTCACGTGTGATATACCGGCCGGTCGGGAAGTAATCCACTGCCACAGAATAATACTGGATATAATGATGAGCATATAAATGCTGGGCGCGCTGGAACTCCGTGTAGCGCAACATGCCATAGACCAATGCCCGGGTAAAGAGCAGGTCCTCATCTGCCCTGGATTCCTCTAAGCCTGTGGGGCTTTCGTTCAATTCTTCAAAGTCTCCCGTACAAGCTGTAAAGACCAGGGACAGAAGCACCGTTTTAAACACTGTACGGGTGAAACCGTGAATATTTTGCAACCGCCGTATCATATGGATAGATTTAGATTAAAACCAAAACTTCTTGTACTGGGAAAAGCAAAAGCTTCGATCCCCTGCACTTTACCGGAATTGAAGGTGGCTTCGGGGTCGAAACCGGGAGTGTTCTTATGAATGAAAAAGAGATTTCTTCCCACAAACGACAGTCTTGCCTGCTTGAAGAAGGTTTTTTCAAGTATTTTTTGCGGCAATTGGTACCCCAGGGTCAGTTCTCTCAGTTTCACGAAACTGCCATCGTAAACAAATTCCTCTCCAAAGGCGGAAGCCTGCCCTCCTACGAATTGCCAGTATTCTTGCGGGTTTACCTCTATGGTATTCGGACTTCCATCTTCCCGAACACCGTCGGCAATATAGCCGCCAGCCCCTGCATACCATTCGGCCCGTTGGTCCAGGGTAAACTCGGCATTCCCGTTGTGGGCGGCAATGGCATTGGAGAATGAAAAGATATCCCCGCCTTGGCGTATGTCCACTAGAAAACTTAAACTCAAGCTTTTATAAGTGACCGTGTTCGTGATCCCCGCGATCCAGTCGGGCTGGAAGTTGCCTATTTTCACCGGGTCCGGGGAAGGATCCGGAACAGGTAAGCCATTATCCCCGATGATACGTTGCCCTGTTTCCGGGTCTCTAAGGAAGCTGCGATCCGCATAAATATTGCCGAACGGGTCGCCCACTTCGGCCTGCACACGAACACCAAACTGGTCAAAAGTGCCATAAGAGATGACGGTAACATCATCGGAAAGCTCCTCTACGTCGGATCGATTACGGGCAAAATTGATGATAGAGTTCCACCGCCAATCTCCTTGTTTGAGAATATCTCCTGACAACATTAATTCTACGCCCTGGTTACGGACCAGGCCGCCATTGATCAGTGCGTTCCTGAACCCGGAAGGTTTAGATGCCGGGGTGTTGTAGATTTGGTTACGTGTACCTGCATTGTAATAGGTAGCGTCTAAATTGAATCGTCCTTGGAAAAAAGCTAAGTCCACCCCTACCTCGAATGAAGTGGTGTATTCCGGCTTTAGGTCGATTGGCGGACGTGATGAGGTGACCTGCCCAAAGGACTGTCCACCATGGTCCAGCGCGTTGACGAAATAAAGTAAATCAAGCTGATGAGGGTTAGTATCATTGCCGACACCAGCAATGGAGGCCCTGAATTTTCCAAAGCTCAAAATGTCATCCTCCATTTCTAACAAGTCAGTAAAAACGACACTAGCGGAGGCCGATGGATAGAAGTAGGACCACTCATCGGAAGGCAACGCCGAGGACCAGTCGTTTCTCGCCGTCAATTCCAAAAAGATCATGTTTTTATAATCTATTTGTGCCGAACCATAAAGCGATTGGATCTCCCTGGAGCTCCGTCCTTCGGTAGCCTGTACGCTGAGGCCATTCTGTATGATAAAAAAGTCGGGTACGTTCAGGCCTAAAGCAATGTTATTCAGGGATTCTGTCTCTATTCTCAGCAGGTTACCGCCGGCCATGCCTGAAAAAGTAAAGTCTCCCGTGGAAGCCGGGTTGATCGCCAGCAGGAAGTCTGAGTTACTTTCGGAGACCCGAACATCTGTAGTACTGTAATACGCCTTGTCCGGGGTGGTACGGTAAATTGTGCCGGTAGCGTTACGGAATTCGCGACGATCATTGTAGAAATCCCTCCCGGAGCGTAATTGTAAGCTTAGCCAGTCGGTGAACTTGTATTTGGCAGAAACAAAGCCGATCACACGGTCGCGGTTGTCACTATTGGTATTGAGATTTACCGCCCAATACGGGTTTTGCCAAAAGTCTGTGCCCGCGGCATTGGTGTACACCCTGGGGGACCCGTCCGGGTTACGAAAATCCTCCAAGTCATCCAGCCGGATGGACCGGGGCATCTGGATCAAGCTGTTCATCGGGTTATCAGGACTCAAGGCCAGGTTAGGCCGGTTGAACGCTTCCTGCCGGATATAATTGATCTTACCGTCGAAGGACAACCGGTCTGATAGCTGGTGACTGATCCTCAGGTTGACCGTGGTACGATCAAGTTCATTGTTCGGCATGATTCCCTCGTTCTGGAGGTTAGAAATGGATAATATGCCTTGGGATTTTTCGTTGCCTCCCGATAGGGTAACACTATTAATAAAGGTCTTCCCGGTCCTGAAAAAATCCGAGATATTATCTTCTTGCGGAGAATAGGGAGTAGGCTCTCCGGTCCAGTTCACCAAGGTTTGTCCATCCACTTCGGTCTGCCCGAGCATGCGCTCTCCCCAGCTTATGCGGGCATTATCAGAGAAGTTACCGTTATTATCTACCGGGAAATTACCATTGGAGCCCCGGCCGTATTCGTCTTGGAACTCGGGGAGTACCAGCGGTCGTTCTAAGACCAAGCTACTACTGAAATCTACCCCAATGCCCTTGCCGGGAGTACCTTTTTTTGTCGTGACCATAATCACCCCATTTTGCCCCCGGGAGCCGTACAATGCCGTAGCGCTAGCGCCTTTAAGTACATTGATGGATTCGATATCGTCAGGATTAAGATTTGATATCCCATCCCCAAGGTCAATTCCCCCGAACTCGACCCCTCCTCCTTGGGGGTTATTCATGGGCACACCGTCCACTACATACAGCGGGGCATTGCTAGCGTCATTGGTAGGATTGAGCGAGGCATACCCGCGGATCACCACGTTAGACGTTCCACCGGGGCCCGTACCCGCCTGGTTGATGAAGACGCCGGCCACTTTTCCTGCCAGCGAGTTGACGACGTTGATCTCCTTCGCTACGTTAAGCTGCTCTCCGTCAATTTGTTGTGACGTGTATCCCAGGGCTTTTTCTTCACGTTCGATACCCAAAGCCGTAACCACAATGGCCTGCAACTCGTAAATATCAGGTGACATATTAAGGTCGATGTAGGTTTGATTACCTACGAGAATCTCTTCCGTATTGTAGCCAACAAAAGAAAAGACCAAGATATCATCGGCAGTCGGTACATCTAATTTGAAGTTCCCGTCGACATCGGTAACAGTACCGATGGTAGTGCCTTTAACATAGACACTTACACCGGGCAATGGTGCGCTGTCATCCGTAGATATCACTCTCCCGCTAACGGCTATTCTCTCCTGTGCCCAAAGGGTGGAGGCAATAGACAATAGGAATAAAAAAATTAGTGAGCGTTTCATGTATATTTTACTGGTTTTCTATGATCACATGGCATTTTCCAAGCCTTTTGACCCTCCCAGCGATCTCGTTACCAGTGTTGGCTTGCTTGCAGGGACACCCGTGAGCATGGACATTTCATGTGTATGGTTCATTTATGCAGATCATGTGAAATCCGTGATTCCACCCTTTCAGTCTGTACCTGCCACCCCATTTCCAAGCGGGCGAGAGGCGCCAATAAGACCACATTTGTACTTCTTCTTTTCCATAAGCCTGGTAGTTTGTTTCAACTGTTTTTCAATCAATTAAAAGTAGTTTTTTTTGGGTTAAAAAACAAATTGTGCACGAGAACAATTAAAAATTGTTCGAGCACTTAAAGAACCCTGTTGCTAGTTAGCCGCTCGAATACTACTTTTACATTATGGGAAAAGAGCGCTATACCATCCGTGATATTGCCGACATGGCCAACGTCTCAAGGGGAACCGTGGACAGGGTGATCCATAACCGGGGCACGGTGTCAGAAGAGGCTGCAAAGAAGGTTCAGGAAGTATTAGAAAAGATCAATTACGAGCCTAACCTGATCGCCCGGTCACTTAAAGCTCATAAAGATCATGTGATTGCTGTGGTCATCCCCGACTATAGCGATGACTATTATTGGCGACAATGTGCTAACGGCATCCATAGATCGGAAAAGGAATTTCGCCAGTTCGGTATTTTTCTGCAATACTTTGAATACTCTAAAACACCGGAGGATTATAACGAGAAGTTCTCCCAGGCTATAGCATTGGATCCTGACGCCATGTTGATCGCCCCGGTCTATTATCAAGATTCGCTTGAACTTTTTCACCGGCTCGAAGAAAAACGGATCCCGTATAACCTGATCAATACCCCTATAGAGGAGGTCGCCTATCACACTTTTATAGGACAGGACTATCGTAAAAGCGGACGTGTGGCAGCACAATTGATGAATGCATTGGCTCCACACGACAAAAAGATCTTGGTGATCCATGTGGAACAACACTTAGAGAACTCGACCCACCTGCACGAAAAAGAGCAGGGATTCAAAGAGTTCTACAACGACCACAACATCACACAGCCCATAGAAGTGTTCACCTTTAAAGAGGCGCAACAGCTTAATGACCTCCGTACCGTTCTGCCGGGTACGGCCGGTATCTTCATGACTACGTCCAAGACCTACCTGTTAGCAGATCATATGCGTGAGCATGAAAATATAAAAGTTATCGGGTATGACCTGATCCCTAAAAATGTACAACAGCTCAAAGAAGGAAAAATTGATATCCTCATCCATCAAAACCCCATATCTCAAGGGTATGATGGTATTTCCTTACTCTCCGATTATCTCATTTACAAAAAAGAAGTGCCAAAAGTGAAGCTTTTGCCGTTGGATATCGTGGTTTCCGAAAATGTAGATTGCTATTTGTGATGCAGGGGTACTGCCCTAATCCGGAAGTATTTTACGTGGAACCGGCACAGCCAATTGGTTAAAAGGGTCAAAGGCTTGGTCGATGAAAAACGCCAGGTCCTTGCGAGTAAGTTCTTTTTCTTGATCAGCATCCCCTGCTTTCCATAATTCCAGCCAGCCGTTGGATTCAAAATGCGCGTAGCTTAGTTGGTAATCCCGGTTGCTTGGGGTGCGAGTTGCGGGGGCATCCGTGGCCCACTTCCATATTAGCAGCATCGCTTCTTTCACTTTTACGGTGCCGGCCAGGTCGCGTGGCATTTTCTCCGGGCTCACTGACCTACCCGTACATTTTTCAAGCGTATTGATCAATTCTCCATAAGACACGACAGAATCCGGGTAGATCCAAGTCTGGTTAGCCCACTTGTAGGGTACACCATGTCCTTTTAGTAGGCTGCTTACCCCCAGTTTTTGCAGTGGCTGAAAGTAAGGACTCGCCGGTGAAACATCAATAAACGGTAGTAGCCAGCAATTAGCGTCTAGCAGCTGCTGTTGTAGCTCCCGTACATTCACTGCTTTTGGTCCGATCCCTGCTTTTACCGCAAGTGCTGCTGTAGCACCGGCAGCCTGTCCGATCAAGATCACACAAGGCTGTAACCGGGAAGCGCCATTTACGAAGTGGCTCACCGAGATATTCTTTTCACAGGCAAGCATTCCCTCGATGTTCCGCGGAAGCAAGGCTCCAAAGGGGATGGAAAAGGAAGGAATAGCCGGGAAATCCACTTGAACCGCCAAAGGGTTTTTCTTATGATGGTGATCCAAGGGGTAATCCCCAACAGCGATGGCATATTGAAAAAGTGGTCGTGTAGGGTCACGGTAAGGATCTTCTAACGACTCTAACGTAAGGAACATCTCCCCGGCTACCCTGCGGCTTTCACGGTGATACGGGATATAGGGTAAACGATCCGATGTTTCAAATTCATCTTCGGCCAGGCCTAAGTGAGCATATCCAAGCACTGTCTGTATAAAATAGACCATCGATAGCGTATGTTCCTTCGCTTGCTGGTACGCTATTTCTCTTTCTGCAGGGGTCATTTCCAATGCATTAACGTAATAATCATTCCCGTCATTCGGCCAATTGATCATGTATTTTTCATTGGGTAGTTTGCCATACTGAAGCATCTTATCACAGGCTATGGGGCCGTCCCCAGGCTGGTCGCAAACATCTGCGCACAGGCAGTTAAATTGACTAGGATCATAGTTTTTCGGTTTCGGGATCGTTTTATCGACTCCCTTGCCATAGTCTTTTAGAATGGCCACATAGGTGAGGTCTTGAACATAATCGTTTCCTACCGTAGGAGCGGCAGCTTCACCGGTCAGCGATTGGGGGTCTTGCCCTTGAAAAAACTCTGCACCGGCCATGGCTATGGCATCTCCCAGCTCTGTGGCGTCAATGGTGACCTTTGCGTTGACCTGTATTTGGGTGCCATCATTCTTCGAAAATACCGCACCGATCACTTTTTTACCTTCTTTAAGCACTGTTACCAACTGTAAGCCATGCAACCGTGTTAAAGCCGCCTGCTCATCGGCCAATTCATTCCAAGCCTTATTGCCTATATGGGGCTCGAATTGTGTGTTACTTACCCAGCCGGTGGCCACGGCGCTGGCACCTCCATAATGTTCGTAGATCTTTTCCCTGAACTCTCCCCATAGCCCGGAAGGCAGCTTGTGATTACCATCTATCGCGCTGACCCCTGCGGAGGTTAGCATTCCACCCAGCCATGGGGTTTCCTCTGCAATGATCACGGCCGCCCCTGACCGGGCAGCTTGTATGCCGGCAGCCACCCCACTGCTCCCCCCTCCTATCACCAAGACATCCGTTTGCCGTATTTCCAATGGCTGTTGCTGGCAAGCCATAACTAAACAAGCTACTACGATACTTAACCAAAAGCTGAGCAACCTTTGCCAAGGGAATATTTCAAAAAAAGATACCTGGTTATTCATAACTTGCTGACATATTTAGTTCTAAGGTACCTCCATCCATAAGCGCTTGGTGTGAAAAGAACGGGGTCTCTAACAATTGCCCGGATAGCGAGGCTTGCTGAACATATTTATTTTCCCGGCTTACATTGTTTGCTTTGATGGTGAAGTGCTTGCCGTCCCCCACATCAATAATGACCTCTTCAAACAATGGCCTGCCGATAGAGTATACAGGCGTACCCGGACATACTTGGTAAAAACCCATAGCATTCATGACAAACCATGCAGACATTTGACCACAGTCTTCATTCCCGGCGATGCCCCCCGGCGTAGGCTGATACAAATCCCAAAGGACTTGATCCACCCTTTGTTGGGTCTTATGCGGTTCACCTGCATAATTGTAAAGGTGTGTCACATGATGGCTTGGTTCATTGCCGTGAGCATACTGGCCGATCAAGCCTGATATATCCAGCGGGATATCTTCTCCTTCCAGTGTTGTATCCGCTTGAAACAAGGCATCGAGCTGGCTTGAAAAGGCCGCACTACCTCCCATGAGCCCCATTAAACCCGGGATATCATGGGGTACGAACCAAGACCATTGCCACGAGTTCCCTTCGACGAAATCACCATGAAAATCAGATTGTACAGGGCTAAAAGGTTCTTTCCATTGCCCGCGGCCCAGCTTCCCCCGCGTGAGCCTGGCACCCGGATCAAAATAGTTTTTATAGGCTTGCGATCTGCCAAAATAGAGGTCTGCAAGCTCCTCTTTGTTTAAGTGCGAAGCCATCTTCGCGATACACCAATCGTAGTAGGCACATTCCAGTCCATAAGAAACGGACCAAGCGACAGAATCCGCGGGGATATAATCGTGTTTTTCCAAGTAGTAATGATGGCGAGGTGATACCCTCGAAGCGCGAGGTTCGGCCAGGCCCAGGTCAGGATGGTACTGCGAGCTATGTACTGACGCCTCTAAGGCGAGCGCCTGGTCAAAACCTCCCATTTCTTTGGCTATGGCGTCGGCAAAAACGGCTACTGCCGGGTAGCCTACCATGGTACCCGTGTAATTTGCCGACAGTGGCCATTTGGGTAAGATGCCTCCCTGCTCGTACTTTTTGAGTAATGAATTGATCCAATTCGCCGATCTCTCTTCGTTGATTATGGTCATTAAGGGGTTCCAAGCACGGAAGGTATCCCAAAGCGAAAAAATCGTGTAATTAGTATAGCCTGCCTCGGCTTGGTGTATTTTTTTATCCATTCCGCGGTACTTCCCATCCACATCCTGGAAAAGCCGGGGAGCCATATGGGTATGGTAAAGGGCTGTATAGAAACTTTTCAATAACCCGGGGTCTTTCGTCTTCACCGTGATCTTACATAGCTCTTTTCTCCACAATTCTTCCGCAGCGGAACGTACGGCAGCGAATTCCCATGTTTCGATCTCAGCTTCCAGGTTTTCTAAGGCGCCTTCTTCGCTCACGGCAGAAATACCTACCTTGGCAAGCAGTTGCTGGGAATCCATGGTTGGAAAGCGGATAAACGCCCTGAGGGAATCCCCGTCCACTTTTTCACCTTCTACCGGGGTTTTGCCAGTCCACAGTTGTATCACTTCATAAGGCGATGAGAATTTTACATGAAAATATACCTTATGATCATACGCCCATCCCGATGTCATGGTAACCCCTTTGATCTCGCGATCATTGACCAGTTCCAGCGAGCCACCCGTACTTTTATGCCCCCAATCGGATTGTAACGCATGCCCTAAGTCGATCAGGAGTTTTTTTTCTGCGTTTTGACCGTAGGTATAACGATGAAACCCGGCACGAGGTGAGGCTGTGAGTTCGGCCTTGACATCGAAGTTTTCGAGGTGAACCTTGTAATAGCCGGGCCGGGCTTGTTCGGTACTTTTTTTAAAGGTGGCTACGGGCGTTGGAGACTGCTCCCCGGTGTAAGGGAGAAACAACACATCGCCTAGGTCTCCTATCCCTGTTCCGCTGAGGTGGGTGTGAGAAAAACCATAGATCGTAGAATCTGAATGGTGATAGCCACTGGAAGCATCCCAGCCTAGCAGCCGTGTATCCGGGCTTAGCTGTACCATACCAAACGGCGTGGTAGCACCGGGAAAAGTATGCCCATGTCCTCCTGTACCAATGAACGGGTCCACGTACGACAGTGGGTCCAAACCTTGCCGCTCACAGGTCATATAATCACATGCTGCGAGTATAAGGAAGCTTAACAAAAAACAAATTGTCGTATTTCGCTTTGTTCTCATTCTATTATCACCCTTGTTCAGACATTGCTTTCAATTCAGACGATAGGATGTGCAGGGCACGTGGTACATGGTAACACCCCTTCCACTTCCCCCCTTTGAGCGGAAGGAGCACCTCTCCTTGCCGGTTAAGGTAGCCGTACCATTCTAATCCTCCACGGGGATCTCTAAAATGTGACCAAGTATATTCATCGAGCTTTTCAAACCACTGCCAGCACCTGGGATCCCCAGTATACTTGAAGCCCTTTACCAAGGCAATCAACGCCTCTAAGTGCACCCACCATAATTTCTGGTCCCACTCCAACTGCTGGGGCGGATGTCCTTTGACGTCCAAGAAGTAGAAGATACCCTCATATCGTTCATCCCACCCGTATTCAATTAAGGATAGACTGGTGGAAACCATTTTTTCCATTAATTCAGTATCACCTATTTTTTGGGCAATGTCCATGAGAAACCAGCATGCTTCAATACCATGGCCGGGATTGATCAAGCGTCCTTCAAAAGAATCATGTTGGCTTCCATCCAGGAGTACATTTTCAAAAATGAGCCCACTTTCAGCACATAAAAAATGTTGCGTGATCTCCGTTACACACTGGGCAATGGTATCTTGCACCTGGTCTTCAGAAAGCACATGCTCCAACTCCAGCACTAAGTTGCTCAGGATCATGGGCAAAGCAAAGCCTTTTAATGGTCTATGCTGGTGGATGACTTTATTGTATATGCCTTTTGGGTTTTCTTTACGCTCTAAAATCCGGGAAAACAGCCGTTTCGCGTGTTCCATGTAATACTGATCCCCGGCCGCCAACCCATATTGAGCAAAGGCCATGGTCACAAAACAATCGGAGAAAATATTGTAAGGCTGCACTAAAGGATTCCCTTCCCTATCCAGCGCAAAATAACAATCTCCATTTTCATCAAAGGCAAACCCTTCCAGGAATACCGACCCACTACCCGCAATTTCTAACCAAGCCTCATTTTGAGAGAGTTCGTTATAAAGCTTGGAAAAGGTCCATACTTGACGGGCTTGCAGCCAAGTGAATTTGTCCGTATCGTATACCTGCCCTACTTCGTCTAAGCAAGTAAAGTATCCTCCTTTCTCCCGGTCAATGCTGTACTTTTCCCAAAAGTACAGCACGTCATGAAGAAGGGAGGCATGGTATCGTTCAGCATATGGGAGAATGGCGGGGTTCATACCTTTTGTGAATTACCCGGCTGGATGGTACGAAACAAAGCTTCGGTTTCTACACTTTTTCCAAAGTGTTCAACATAACGGTTATAAAGATGATGAGCTTGGATGTAACTTGAGTTGGGGCTCATAAAATGAGAAAACTCGAAAGTGATCGCTTTCTCCACCTCGGCTTGTTGGGCCGCTTTTAGTTTCATGAGCATCTTTTCCCATTTGATCGGCAAAAATTTGATCGGCATATCCCTATCGAACGATTCGCAATTGCTCCAACAACGGATACCATGCTTTTTAGATAACCGCCGGTTGATCTCGAAATAATCCTGCAGCTCATGAAAATCTACGTGCCCATCTTGGAAAGCAACAATATCCACGGCGTGCTTGATCCTGTCAAAGACCTCGTTCCATTCTTCCTCGTATTGCACAATGGAAGTACTCTCTTTTTTGGCCAATACCGAGCTATTGGCGGCTACCGCTTTTTTCCCATCAATGTAGGGCGAGATCAATACGGGCAATCCTGTTAACTGCTTACAATGCTCTCCTAATTTCACGTAGTTGTCGACCACACCCGGCACATGACGATTGATCTCGTGGGAAATGTACCAGCCTTTAAACGCATTGGCCTTGCCATATTTTTCCCATACTTCATCCACAATAGAACGATTCAGATCTGATTCCTTCTCATATTGTTGATTCACCCAATAATTACCCGAATCATACAGTCCAAAATAAAAGTCCATCCCGTACTTTTCGCTAAGGCGCAGGAACAGGTCTAAGTAGTCAATGGCAGGCCTAAAACAATTTTCCTGTCCCAGCAGGATCTCCGAGTTGTAGGTGATCCACTTTTTATAGCCACATCGTATCATGATCACCGTATTGATACCGAAGGCTTTCATGGCTTGAAAGTCTTTTTCCCACTCATGAACTCCCCAGTTTTGATGGGGGATATCGTGGCTAATTTCATCTAGGAATGTCCCAGTAATTTTTATACCTCTAGTTAGTTCCATATTTTACTCATCTCTATCTGACCTATCGTCTACATTTATTTTTCGGGTAGCCTGTCCCACCAAAATTTCTTTAGCAAGAAACTTGATGCTATAAGCAATGCAATGCTGATTCCCAGCGAGTAATACTCACGTATCACCAAGTAAATAGGTATCACCACCATGGTCATTTGCCAAGCCACACCGATGACTACATTAAAGACGTCCCTTCCAAAGTGATTATTTCCTTGAAACGAGGGATCCTCCGCCATCACTTTCTGATGGATCGGTTTCCAAAACCCCCATGGTCGTACGGTTTTGTAGAATTTTTTAAGCGTATCTTCATCCTCGGGAGGGGTCAAGTAAGTGCCCACAAGGCACCCTGCCAGGGCGATTACCAGTATGACCGGGTACAAGTACAGGTCAAACACGCCCACGAAGACCTTGGGGACTACCATAGAAGCGATCAGCCCCATGATCATTCCCCAGAAATACCCATGCCCGTTAAACCTCCACCATATCCATTTCAAGACATTGGCGGCTGTGTAACCACCATAAAGCGACGCTACGATCCATTTGGTAATAGAATCGATCGAATCAATAAAAAAACCTACAAATACCCCTACAAATACGATGAGGACGGACGCCGCATAGCTCATGTATATGTATTGTTTGGCAGGGGCATCCGGATTGATATAGTTTTTATAGATATCATTGACCAAATACGCCGGGGCGGCATTTACAAAAGCGGCGAAGGTCGACATAAAGGCAGCCATGAGCCCGGCCAAGATCAGGCCGAGGACTCCAGTAGGAATAAAATTATTGATGACGTAGGGCAAGATCATCTCAAAATCCATATTGTCCCCCATTTGCAGAAGCTGGGGTTTGAAATAAACAAGCCCTAGCACGGTGAGGCCAGCAATCATCAAATACCGGGGCATGTATAAGACCGCTATCGTAAAACCACTCATTTGGGCGGCTTCTTTGGGAGATTTTGTCGCCAGTATACGCTGCATGTCGTAGCTGGGAACGGGTCCTGCCAGCGAGGCAAAAATGCCTTTAAACACCATGAGCATGACCACAAGGCCGAATAAATTGAAATCGTCTTGCCGGATGTAGTTATCTACGGCGGGTAAAAGGTTAGACCAGTCCAGGTCCAGTTGCCATCCGAACCAAATATCTTTCCAACCTGCGGGCACAGATTGATCGATCTGTTCCGCAGTGACCTGGGTCATGACCACGTATCCAATAGCAAAACAAGCGAAGGTCATGAGCACAAACTGTAATAGCTCCGTGCCCACCACACTATACATTCCACCTTTGACAACGTACAACGTCGTAATGGCAATAATGATGAGCGCATAGGCATTTTCAGAAGAGATAGCCATACTCCCTAGAGAAAATGACAAGTCATAGGAAAAAAAGATGGAAGCGAATTTACCCACCCCTTTAAAGCCGTATGCAATAAAACCGATCACACTGATCACGGCAAAGGTGACCACCACGATGTGGGATAAACGCTGGCCATGACTATTTCCGAAACGCGTAGAGAGCCATTCTGCCCCTGTCATGGCGCCTGATCGTCTTAGCCAGATCGCTAGGAACACCATGACAAACACCTGGTTCCATACCGGCCAGAGCCACGGGATCCAAGCGCTTTTGAGGCCATACACGAAACAGATCGTGACCGTCCACATGACCCCGGAAATATCAAACATACCGGAGGCATTGGAAACTCCCAGCAAATACCATGGAATAGCATTACCCCCGAGAAAATAAGACTGAAGGTTTTTCGAAGCTCTTTTGGAAATATAAAAACCGATCGCGACCGACAGGGCCAAGTAAGCTAAGATAATTAGAATATCAAGGGTTTTTATTTGCATAATACGTTGAGCCGGTGCTAAACCGTGGATACTTTTAATCGCAGTATCAAAGCTTATAATTTCTTAAAGTGCTCGAACACTTTTATAATGTGCACGTACACATTTCAATTTTAAGCATATATTTTCAATTTTGGAACTTTCGGTGAAGTTTTTTTGGCTTAGGACCGAATACCAAGAGTCGGAAGCTAGCAATCACAACCATGCGCGTTAGTAAAAATATGGAGTCTCGGGTCCTTATTTTTAAACCCCGATGGTATGAAAATACTGTAAGGAACATAGTTATAATTAACGAGAAAATTGACTGGATGGTATTGCAACAAACTGGTCCTTGCTTACAGGGAGGACCATTGAGTACTATAAGGCACAACTGCCGGCATTTGTAATGTGGGTATTTCAACGACCACCTTCACTCCTATTGAAGACCTCCTTTAACGTCATGCTGAAACACCAAAGCGTTACCCAACATCAACTTTTAGATTACAATTTATTAACCGAAGTTCGGGATAAAAGATGGTTATCTATCGTCATTACGAATAAGCACATTTTCGCAAAAACTGGGTGAAGTTAGGCGGAAAAAACAAGAAACTGACCGTCACAGGGAGGCTGGCGGGGCCGGTGGGCGGGTTACGAAGCTGCCCACTTCTCGTAGGTGAGCGAATGGACCTTGTTCTCGTTCCACGAGTGGAGGATCGCTTCACTCCTCACTGAAGCCAACCCACGGAGTTACCTATGACAACCCTGTTCTTATCGTCATTGCGAACCCAGGGCTGGTTTGTAGGGCCAGCGGTGAAGCCATCCCCTACTCGAAAAGCGGTAGTAAAGTCCATGTAGTATATCTCGTGGAGGGGGCAGCTTCGTAGCCCCTGCAATGGCATCGCCAGCCTACCTATGACATACTTTTTCAAAGTGATGAAAATCAAAATTTCACAAAATCCATTTTTGGGTATAACAAGCTTAAAAAACTATCATTTTTCGTCATCGC